>NZ_JAWJBQ010000002.1:0-266718 GCF_046535955.1 Pseudoalteromonas sp. SIMBA_162
CGCAGAGGCTCACCACTTTTAAAATTTGCAGTTAATAGCTAAATTTTACTAGTCGTCCACCTCAGGGCGTGTTGTTATGTTTTCAATACGTTGCAACTTCACTAAGCCACCAATTTAACTTATCATCCAATTCCCAAATTTCGACGGTAATTACAGACAATTGAATTACTTGTTTCTCTGATTGAAAATCTAAAGCTTCTAATTCTAATTCTCCAGTTTCCCAAAGTGTCGCTCTTGAAACTAACTTTTCTGTATCAAGATCTATGTAGCGAGCTTTTTTAGAATCACCTAGTACTTTAGTGATAGTAGCTTTATAGCCTTCACTTTCAAATATCTTAGTTTTAGATATTTTCCATTCTTCTAGGTAACTCAGGAATTTATTCATATCGTGTAAACTTATTGTGATAACACTGAAACATAACTTCCAAATATGGGGCGCAGACACGTGTGCAATAATGGCGAAGCCGCACGCGTGTTTGCGTCCCAGCGAGCGGCAGCGAGTGCCATAATTTGTTTGTTAGGAGCGTACACGTTGAACCTACTTCTCACCCAAATTGGGTCACTAATAAGCCAAATTAAACTATTCACTTGGCGAATTTGATAATACCCTTTCGAAAATTTCTTCAGTAAAGGTAACAAAAACTGCCGCTGCCCCAATATAATTTTCAATTTCACCTACGGGAAACTTTTCCCTTGTAGCTAATTCGTGAGCATGCATATGTCTTAGTTTGAACAACTTCTCTAGCTGACCCAAATCTTTGCCAAAAACTTCACCAATCAGTCTATTATCGCTGTCCGATAACGATTGCTGCTTGTAGAACTTTATGTAGTCGGTATCTAGTAGAATTGTTAAATGCGAATTTATATCTGACAGATTGTTGATAGGGAGTAAGTGAGATATGTAATCTCCCAAAGTGATTTCTTTTTTTTGAAGAGCAACTATAATTTCAGCATTAAACTTTATTTCTTTAAAGTTTGAAACCCGATCAAGGTAGGGCTGACCTTGGTTAATTACATCTGCAATTAGCAGGCGAATGTACCCTTCCACACAAGCTACATAGCCAATGGCACTATATTTAAGCCATTCTTCTCGCCACTTTATAGATTTATCTAATGCCCTAATCTGTCTAAACCCCTCTACCAAAGGGTGAACTCGTCGCAGAAATATATCACTACGGCTTCCATTCTTATGATTTCGGTTTTTTTTCTGGAGAATTTCCTCTACATAATTCCTTTTAGCCAATTAGAGCTCCTAACACCCAAATAAGGGGCAGTAATACATGGGCTAAAATCGGAGCGAAGCGACAGAGCCCATGTATTACTGTCCCAGCGAGCCCGCGAGCAACTTAATTTGATTGTTATACGGTTTTATAAAGTGTTATGCTTTTAGTTTTCGAAACATTCAATAAAAGTAGAGTGCTATTTTCAATACTTTCCTCATAAGCATTCACTGTCTTATCGTCGTTGACAACTCCTAAGGGGTTTATTTGAGCATCTATTCCAATTTTCAAACAAGTAGATATCACTTCATTGCGAATAGCCTCTTTACTTAACCCTTTGTTGAGATGAGGCTTTCTAAAATTGTATAGCCACCCATCATTTCTTGTAATACATCGCTTAAAACAATCTAAACTTTTTTTATATTTCAGAAAGATATCATTTGGCAATTCTAAAGTTGTTGTATTCATAATAACGGTGTCATCCAAAAGCTCTACTCTATAAACATATCCATCCTGGCCGTTATCTTCTGTTAACCTCTTTGCCATCTTCTCTGCCACGAGAAAATTTGTCGAAAGCCAAATTCCATTTGTGGGTTCTGTAGTTTCTCCTCCACCTAAACCGATTATGAATTTTTCTAAGTCTTTTATAGCGGTACCGTGATAATAAATAATAACAAATTCTCCATTTTGTTTACCGTATAACGCCCGCATAAGTGGCGCAAAACGCTCGGCTATACTAAGCGAAGAATGAGCGCAGCCAAGCTTTTTGCGTCCACCCTTAATGCGTTTGTTATGCTTACAACACCCTGAAAGATTCCACCCATTGGCTATAACTATCTGTATTTTCTTCTAATTTAGTAATCGGCTTGGGGTTTTCCAAAGGTAACACTTTTGAAATAAACGCAATTCTATTTTTATATAGTTTAATGGTGCATATCCACGTGCTAGCCACGGTTTGATAAGTCCCCTTAGCTAAGAATTTGTGAGAGTTAGAATCAGGAAAATTTCGTTGCTCTATGACATTGAACTCGCCAGTAGAGCGAAACCTATTTTGAGAGTGTTCATTTACAATGTCGGGAAGAACTTTTTGAAATTGTTCAGTTGTAATTTCTTTTGGCAGTGTAACCCACTCAATAGTGTGTAATCCTTGAGGAGTCCAGTAACCTGAACCAATGAAAAAGTCGACGAATAATTGATTGGGATAAACAGTATCTTTGGCATTTGGATGAACCAACGCGGGTAAATCTACGATAAATTCGTTATTTGGGGATGTATATGTTTCATTTTTAAAGTCCATCCTTCCTGAAACATTTAACGTAGAACATGACATCAAGAATAAAGCCAAACCAAGTATTGCCGTAATTCTCAAAATTAACTCCTGTAAGCATAACGCCTCATTCAGAGGCAAATAATTGTTGGCTACAATAGCGACGCAGGAGCAAAGCCAACTGTTATTTGTCCTGCTGAAATGACTTGTTAGGTGAAAAATCACCAAATTTTAAATTACTGCTAGTAGAAGCATTGCATTCTAACTGCCAATGGAAGTGATTGTTTGCTGGGTTCATATAATTGTATTTTACAATCGTTATCCAATCATTTTTGTTTTGGGTTACTTCAAACGTCTGATTTAAAAACAATGCACCTCGTAGTATTTTATATATCTGCTGTGACTTTATAAATGGATAAGTAACCACATAATCATACTCATCGTCACTGCCCATATAATACCAACGGTTTCCAAATTTAGAATCTAGTGTTGTACAGATAGTGCTTTTTAATTCCGTTATATTAATCTCATCAGCATATAAAGTAGGTGCTATCTGTGCAGCTGCTTCTTTACTTGATTGAGATACAACATGACCAGAGGCTAATCCTACAGTAGCTGAGGTCTCAAGCAGGCTACAACCTGAGTTTATTGTTATAGATATAAATATAGCGAATATTAGCCGCATTCTCATTTCACCTAACATGTTTATAGCGAGCTAATCGCGCGTATTTCTACCACAGCGTAGCTCGTTTTCTTATTGGTTTATTATTAACAAACTTGCCAACTAATTGCCAGTGTTATTAAATTTCACCCGCGCGCGTTTTCTTCTTAGTATAAAACGAGCGAATGGGTCGTTTTCTTGACTATGCGAGCGACGAAGCCATGGCTGTGCATATATACAGCGCTAATTTGACGAATTGAAAATGAAAACTCGCTCTGCGTATTTAAATTACATTGCCGACTATATGCTCACTCGACAGTATTCATTAAGAACTATTAATGCTTATTTGAGTTGGGTCCAAACTTTATTCACTTTCACAACAAACGCCACCCAAGCTCAATGGGTAATTCAGAAGTCGAAGCGTTTGTAGACCATATTCTATTAAAACGTAACATGCCAGCTAAAACACAAGCTGCTAATGGAGTTGTTAGCCTTATTCAAAATTATGAGCGTCTCTTTCTAATACTCTAGCGTTACATATTCGCTTTAAGACCAATATCGCTATCTATTGCTACTTTAAAAAACACATAAAAAAGCCCCGTTTGGTTTTAATCAAACGGGGCTCCACACTAATTAGTCACTTAAGAATAAAAGCGCCGATTTTGCTGGCGCTTTGCATCATTGAATTAGCTTTGTAGCTTACTGGTTAACCACACTTTTGAGTGGGTTAACTGGTTGTGCGTTGTCATCTAATATGTTCATATCAAAATCGAACTCATCAACACGAATCGCTTTTTCACGTTTCTTGTTGTAATCAATTAACTGAGCAAACTCAGCATCTGTAATTACGTTTGCAGCAAGTGCGTTTTCAAGCGTAATGCTAAAACGAGCACCTGGCTTGATGGTTCTTGCACGTAATGCTTTTTTAACTTTTGCAAGTTCAGCTAGTGATGCAATTTTAGCTTTATAAGCTTGCTCGTTAATATGATGACCGTCGCCTTCAATAGGCTTAACTAAATGCGTTATTTGCGCTTTAAAGGCTGTATCAAGCTGTGCTTGTTCAGCTAATTCGCGGATTAAATCATCGCTGATTTTTGGCATTTTAGTTGAGTAGTTCATTGTAACGAAACGAATAAACTTACGAGTACCACTTGCAGGGAAGTTATCTAAGAACTTGTGCAATGCTTCTTCTGCGCTTTGTAGTGCAAAACGAGTTGCATAATGGAAGTAAGGTGCTGCTTGCTCGCGCTCGCTGCTCGCTACTTTTTGCTCGTAGTATTTAATTGATGCCATAGCTGCATACAAGAAGCTCATTACATCGCCTAAACGTGCTGATAGCATTTCTGCTTGCTTTAATTTACCGCCAAGTACTAACAACGAGAAGTCAGCGTATACTGCAAGTTTTGCAGATAGTTTGTGTACTGCTTTTTCGTAGTCACGTACTTCTGGTAATGCTGAGCTTGCGCCAGCTGTAAATGGTAATACACCTAAACGGAATGCACGTAAGCTGTTTGCGGTACTGTAACCAATTGTTTTACGTAAAATACCGTTAAATTCTGCATCAGCGCCTTTGTCGTCGCTGTGGATTGATTCAACCATAGATTGTAAGTATGGGTGACAACGCATAACACCTTGACCAAATATCATCAAGTTACGAGTAAGGATGTTTGCGCCTTCTACAGTAATTGCAATAGGTTGTGCAACGTAGCCACTTGCTAATGTATTTTGTGGACCGTTTTGAATCGCTTTACCGGCTTGAATGTCCATCGCCGAGTCTAATACGTCGCGGCCAAGTTCAGTCATGTGGTATTTAGCAATTGCCGTTACTACCGACGGTTTTAAGCCCATGCCTAAACCTTCAGTTGTAAGTACACGCATTGCTTCTTGAAGGTATGTTTTACCCGCAATGTCAGCAAGCTTTTCTTGAATACCTTCAAACTGACCGATTGATAGGCCAAACTGCTCTCGTACTGCTGCGTATTCAGATGCAGATTTAAGTGCAACTTGCGCTGTACTTACACCTAGCGCGGGTAGTGAAATACCACGGCCAGCACCTAAACAGCTAACCAGCATTTGCCAACCACGGCCGATGTTTTTCTGACCACCAATAACAAAATCCATTGGTACAAATACTTTGTTACCACGTGTAGTACCGTTGTAAAAACGGATACCCATTGGATCGTGGCGATTACCAAGTTCTACACCTGGGTGCTCTTTTGGAATTAAGGCACACGTGATACCTAGGTTTTCTTTACCACCTAGTAAACCATCTGGGTCAACTACTTTAAATGCTAAACCAAGAACAGTTGCGATTGGTGCAAGTGTGATATAACGTTTGTCCCATGTAATTTCTAGGCCAAGAACTTCTTCGCCGTTGTGCATGCCTTTGGTTACTTTACCAACGTCTGGAATGCCACCTGCATCAGAACCCGCTTCAGGGCTTGTTAGGGCAAAACATGGGATGTCTGTGCCGTTTGCTAAGCGTGGTAAGTAATGCGCTTGTTGCTCTTGCGTACCGAAGTGAAGAAGTAGCTCACCCGGACCTAATGAGTTAGGTACCATTACTGTTACTGCTACTGCAGAACTTTTTGTCGCAATTGTGCCAACAATTGTTGAGTTTGCGTAAGGGCTAAACTCTAAACCACCAAATGACTTAGGAATGATAAGCGAGAAGAAACGTTCTTTTTTCAAAAACTCTAAAATGTCATTCGGTAAGTGAATGCCATTTTGAATTACTGAATCGTCAATCATGCCTAGTAGCTCTTGTACAGGGCCGTCAAGGAATGCTTGTTCGTCAGCTGTTAGTGTAGCTGCTGGTACATCGCGTAATGCACTGAAATCAGGCTTACCTTGATAGATAGAACCTTCAAGCCAAACATCACCCGCGTCTAGCGCTTCTTGCTCAGTGATAGAAATACTTGGTAAAACTTTTTTTAACTTTGTACGTAAACTCATGATTGAACTCATCCGACCAGATAAATAATACCTACATTACGTCATAAAAATCGCTTTAGATCAATTACTCTATTCAATTAATTAACAGTTTTTTCAATTTATTTCCTTTACTCGAACGTAAACTGTTGAAACACAAAGGCTTACACCTGTACGCTGAAAATGATAAATTTTTTAAGATTGATGGATAAAACGCCGTGCAAAGGCACCAAAAAGCAAATAATCTGCAAAGCGGGTAATGAATTAGGGTGTTTTTTTAAATACAGACTGTTTTAATTTTTAAATTTAAGCCTGATTTATTGTATTGAACAGGGTAAGTTGACACGTTAAATACGTGATTTATGGCCACTCAAGTTTTTTAAAATGCTTTTGCTTATTAGTGTAAATGTATAAAAAATAATAAGTGAATGACACCTAAAAAAGGCATAAAAAAACGCAGCTTAAACAGGCTGCGTTTTGTATTAATCAGAGTTTTTTAACAGCCTACTTTTACGACATGCTTGCCTGTAAAACCACCCGCGAGCTGCGTGTTTAAGGCATTAGATACCGCATTTGCGTTAAACTCAACAGGCGTTAAGGTCGGTGCTTTAATATCACCATTAGTGGCGCCTTCGAGTAATAAATTACCCATAAAGCTCAAGCGTTGCTGCGCACATAAACTATTAGCGAGCCATGCACCACCAAGCGACACAACACTTATATTTGGCGCGCGCCGGTACATTAGATCTTGTTCAAAACAAGGTAATGGATTTAAACACGCTATCTTTCCGCAAAAACGCATGAGTTCGATATTACGCGCTGTCGACTCACCACCCACGGTATCGATTACTGCATCGAACCCTTGCGGCCCTAGCTCTCTACGAATTTTTTCACACAACTTTTTATCGTTGTAGTCAAACACAACATCCGCGCCAAGCTGTTTAACGAGTTTATGGTTTTTCTTAGAGGCTGTTGCAAATACATCAGCGCCACGCTGTTTAGCGTACTGAATAGCAAACTGCCCCACTGCACCTGCTCCACCTTCAATAAAAACAGTTTGCCCTTCGGTGATACTAATTTTATCTAAGCTAATTAGTGCTGCCATTCCGGCGCAAGGCAGCACAGCAGCAACCGCTGGGTTTAACTCTTGCGGTACAATAGACACTGCAAAATTAGGCACTTTTGTGTATTCACTCAGTACCCCTTGCCCACCTACGTTGGCGTGCCACATGACTCGCTCGCCAACATTAGGAAAAATCCCTTTACTTGCTTTTACTACAACACCTACCGCATCAAGCCCCAAAATATGAGGGTACTGCCACTGACAAAAACCTGATTTTGCAAAATGCCCATCAACGGGATTTAAACCAACATACTCTACTTTTATCAGTAGCTCGTTACCTGAACACTCAGGAACAGGTAACTCAATGTCAGCTAAATTTATTTGATCATTCGGTTTTTCCAATACAATGGCACGCATTGTGTGCGGTATAGTATTTTGCGTTAAAATATCAGTATCAGACATCGTTAAACTCTACTTATTTGTGTTACTTAGTGCATAGCTCCATTGCCCATTAAATGATTGGTACGCATTGACCTTAGCAAGTAACGATAAAATGGTTGTTTCAACTGCATTTTCTTGTGCTATTAAAACATCCTGCCGCGCATCTAACAACTCTAGATAAGGGATTTGGCCTTCTTCATACATGGCTTCTGCTTGTAAAAATGCTTTATTAGCAAAGTCATAACGTTCATCTGCAAAACGTTTTTGCTGTGCCTGATTAACTAAACCCTGCAACGAAAGCTCACTTTCACTAAGTGCTTTAAGCACCACGTTTTGATAATCGCTGTAAGCGGCTTCACTTAAAAACTGTTGTGCGTCTCGTTGTGCTAAAAGAGCAGGATAGCTTAAGATTGACCATTGCAACTTAGGCGCAATTTGCCATTGCTGCTGTGTATCGCTAAAGCCATTACTACCTAGACTTAACACACCTGAAAAACCACTTAGGCTTACATCAGGTAGTAAAGCTTTACTGGCTGCCACACTTAAACTATTGGCTTGGCTAAAGTCATAAATTGCACGGCTAATATCTGGCCTCAGTGCAATAGCGGCATTTGGCTTACTAAGTGTTACGTCAAATTTATTGCGTAACACACTCAGTTCATTTGTTAATTCAATATTTTGAGTTAAACGCGCTGTAAGAACAGCAAGCGTTGATAAATCACTGTACTTTGCAAACTCAATGGCAGGAATTAACGCTTGTTGCTGGCGTAATTGCGCTAGGGTGCGGTTTAAATCAAGCTCACTTGCAACACCTTCATCAACCCGCGCTTGTAACACATCAATACTTTGCTCAAGCGCTTGTATTTGTAAGCTAATAATGCGCTGTTTTTCAGCATTGCCTTGATAGCTAACAAACCCTTTAACAACCGCTGAAACAACTTCAATTTGGAGTAAACGAACTTGCTCTGCTTGGCTCATAGCCGATGCATTTGCGGCATCAACTAAAGCAGTCACTCGGCCAAATAAATCAAGCTGCCAATTAAGTGCAAAATTAGCACTTGATTGACGTGAGTTTGTATCTCCTAAGCCGCTTCTTTGAGCGCCTACCTCAACACCACCTTGCGGTAAATATTGTGCTTTTTGCTCGCCCAGCCTAGCTAATGCACTTTTTAGTACAAGCTGACTTGTTTTTAGGTCGTAGTTTTTAGCGAGTGCATCTGATACTAATTGGTTTAGCTGCTCAGACTTAAGCGCGTGCCACCAGTTAGTTTCATCTGCACCACTTAGTTGGTCAGCAACTGCAGCACTGGCAACAAATTCGTTAATTGTTTTTTGCTCGTCAAGCACGTCAACCTTACTTGCACAGCCAGATATGAGCGTGACCATTAATACAGAAGCTACGGTTAACTGTGTTTTAAACCGCTTTGCTATTTGATTAGTCATTTGATAACTCCTGTGTGTTACCTTTTTTCTTTACAACAAGCATGTAAAACACCGGAGTAAACAATAAACCAAACACGGTTACACCAATCATTCCAGAGAACACGGCATTACCCATTGCATGGCGCATTTCAGCCCCTGCACCCGTTGCTAGTACAAGTGGTATAACACCCGCTGTAAACGCGATTGATGTCATAAGTATTGGGCGTAAACGCATACGACATGCCGCTAATATTGCATCAATATGCGATAAGCCTGTATCGTTTTTATCTTTTGCAAATTCAACCATTAATATCGCATTTTTAGAGGCCAAGGCCACCAGCACAATAAGCGCTATTTGCGTAAATATATTGTTGTCTGAACCTACAAACCAAACACCAAGTAATGCTGAAAATATCGTCATTGGAACAATTAAAATAATTGCCAATGGTAAGCGTAAGCTTTCATATTGTGCAGCCAATACCATAAACACCAGTAACACAACTAATGGGAACACATACACCATAGTGTTGCCTGCTAATACTTGTTGGTACGTTACTTCAGTCCATTCGTACTCGATACCACTGGGTAAGTTGTCGGCCAAAATAGCCTCAATTGCCAGTTGAGCTTGGTCAGAACTAAAACCAGGTGCAGGACTGCCGTTAAGCTCTGCGCTTGGGTAACCGTTGTAGTGCATTACACGGTCTGGGCCAATTGTTGGCGTAACCGTTAGGATTGAGCCTAATGGCACCATGTTACCTTCACGATTTCTTACTTTGAGGTTAAGGATTTGATCAGGGTCTAGACGATAATCAGCATCAGCTTGCGCATTTACTTGGTACGTTCGGCCAAACATATTAAAATCGTTTACATACACAGAACCCAAGTATATTTGTAAAGCATTAAATACTTCGTCAAGCGGTATGCCTTGAATTAACGCTTGTTCACGGTCAATATCAATATCCATTTGTGGAACTTGAATTCTAAAGCTTGAGTAAAGCCCCATTAATGCAGGATCTTGTTGCGCTTTACCAATCACTGTTTGTAGGCTGTTAAATAACGCTTCAAAACCTTTGTTTGCTCTGTCTTCAATTTGAAGTTTAAAGCCACCTGTAGTACCTAAGCCTTGAATTGGCGGCGGTGGAAATACTGCAACAAACGCTTCGTCAATTGCTGCAAACCGTTGATTTAACTGCGCGGCTATAGCCATGGCCGATTTACTCGGATCGGTTCTATTTTCAAATGCATCTAACGGGGTAAACACAATCCCGCTGTTAGGGCTGTTGGTAAAGCCATTTACTGATAAACCTGGAAACGCAACCGTATTAGCTACACCTGGTACTTCAAGTGCAATTTGCTGCATTTGTCTAAGTACATCCTCAGTACGGTCAAGGCTTGCTGCATCAGGTAGTTGTGCAATGGCAACTAAGTACTGTTTGTCTTGTTGTGGAATAAATCCACCAGGTACTGCATCAAACAGCTTAATGGTTCCACCTACTAGGGCAACATAACCGATCATTACAATAAAGCTCATACGAATTAGTTTTTTAACTAATTTTTCGTAGCCTTTTGCGCCTCGGTCAAATACACGGTTAAAGGGTTTAAATAACCAGCGACCAAATAGTTTATTTAACAAACGTGTGAATGCATCTGGCTTAGTATCGTGAGACTTTAACAACAGTGCCGCTAATGCTGGCGACAGCGTTAACGAGTTAATTGCTGAAATTACCGTAGAAATAGTAATTGTTAAGGCAAATTGCTTATAAAATTGCCCTGACAGTCCGGTAATAAATGCCGTAGGAATAAACACAGCACACAATACGAGTGCAATGGCAATAATTGGCCCTGTTACTTCGCTCATAGCAACACGTGTTGCCTCAAGCGGCGATAACCCTTGTTCAATGTTACGCTCAACATTTTCAACTACAACTATGGCGTCATCCACCACAATACCAATGGCAAGTACTAAACCAAACAGCGACAAGGTGTTAATAGATACGCCTAACCACTGCATTACCGCAAACGTACCAATGAGTGAAATAGGCACAGCAATAAGTGGAATAATAGAAGCACGCCATGTTTGTAAAAACACAATGACAACAATCACTACTAGTACAATAGCTTCAAGCAACGTGGCAATAACAGCATCAATAGAGCCACGAACAAATACAGTAGGGTCATAAACTATGTCGTATTCTACACCTTCAGGAAAGTCTTTTGATAAGCGAGCCATGGTTTCGCGTACTTGGTCCGAAAGCTCAATTGCATTAGACCCTGGGCGTTGAAATATAGGCATTGCAAGTGCAGGTTGCGAGTCAAGCTCAGCACGCAAAGAGTAACTGTCTTGACCAAGCTCTACGCGGGCAATATCAGTAAGGCGTGTTATTTGGCCTTCATCACCCACTTTAATAATTACTTGTTCAAACTCTTCAATACTGTTTAAACGCCCTTTTACATTTAACAGCACTTGAAATTGACTGTCGTTAGAAACCGGCTGTGCACCCAAGCTACCTGCTGCTACTTGTTGGTTTTGTGAACGAAGTGCTGTTATTACATCGGTTGCGGTTAGCTCGCGTGCTGCTAGCGCATCTGGGTTTAACCATACACGCATGGCATATTTACCTGCGCCAAATAAACGCAAGTCACCCACACCCGGTAAGCGTGCTATTTCGTCTTTAATATATAGGTCGGCATAGTTAGACAAATACGCGGTATCGTGCGATTTTTCTGGTGAGTACAAGTGCACCACCATGGTTAAATCGGGCGATGATTTTTCAGCCACCACACCTAAACGTTGCACTTCTTCAGGTAAACGTGGCAAGGCGCTGTTTACACGGTTTTGTACTTGTACTTGGGCGCGGTCTAAATCAGTCCCTAGTGCAAATGTAACCGTCAGCGTCATACGACCATCACTGGTTGCTTGAGAAAACATATACAGCATGTTTTCTGTACCATTAATTTCTTGCTCTAACGGCGTTGCTACCGTTTGCGCTATTACCGTTGGGTTAGCTCCTGGGTAGCTTGCTGTTACAACCACGGTAGGAGGCACGACTTCTGGGTATTCACTTACCGGCAGTTGGAATAACGAAATACCACCGGCAATTAATATAACCAAAGACAGCATGGCCGCAAAAATGGGTCGCTGTATAAAAAAGTGTGAAAATTTCATCTAAAAAACCTTATTGCTTTGCGACTAAGCTTGAATCGTCATTGTTCATGGTGAACGCAACATCACTGCTATCAATGGTTACTTTGTTCGGTGCCACAGGCATACCTGGTCCAACACGAGCAGGGCCATTTACGGCTATTACATCGCCCTCTGAAAGACCTGAGGTGATGGCACGAAGAGAGCCATAACGCTCACCCACTGTGACTAATTTGTACTGCAGCACATTGTTTTCACCCACTGTCAAAACAAAGCGGTTTTTTAAATCAGTCCCTATTGCTCTGTCTGGCACAATTATTTGCTCTGTGACTGAATTAGCAGCAAGCTTAATACGCGCAAACGACCCTGCACGTAATTGGCTGTTATCCTGATCAAATACAGCACGCACACGCAGCGTACCTGTTGATGAGTTAATTTGATTATCAATAAAGTTTATGTACCCCTTGTAAGCAAAATCGCGTTCGCCTACTTTTTGCATTACAACGGCTTGGCGACTTTTTGAGGTCACATTACTAAAATCGCTATTCCAGGTGCGTTCGTCCACATCAAAATAGGCGTACATTTTTTCGTTAGAAACAATACTGGTAAGCACGCTTTGCCCTGCAATAATGTTGTTACCTTTCGTGATATTGGCACGCGAGATCACACCGTCGATAGGTGACACAATGGCTGTAAATTCTAAATCAAGTTCAGCTGATGTTAGCTGTGCTTGTAATGCAGCAAGTTGTGCTTCGCGTTGGCGTAATACAGAGGTACGTGACTCTGCTTGCTCAGTTGAAATTGCTTTACGTTCAGTTAAGCGCTCAGCGCGTTTAGCTTCGCTTTTTGCTTGCTCAAGCGCAGCTTGTGCACTGTTAACTTGGGCTTTTAAACTAGCAACAACCGCCGCAAACGGACGGTCATCAAGCTTAAATAATACATCGCCTTTTTTAACAAGGTCGCCTTCATTAAACGTAATTTGTTCTATAACACCAGATACTCGTGGCATAAGTGCAACTTCTTGCGGAGACTCTAAGCGAGTTGTGTAGGTGTGCCAGCTTTGTACTGGTTTAACAAGTACGTTAGCAACATCTATAGGTTGAAGAAATTGTGCTTGAGCCGAAGGCGGTGTGCTTTCATCAGCACAACCAGCAAGTGTTAAAAATGCGCCTGCAAATGCAGCAGCGATAAGGTGTTTTTTCATGAAGACGCTCCTTTAATTGATTAAGAACGCATACTACGGGTTATACCTGCGGACAAAAACCATAGATTTTTAAATTCATTAATGCCAAAATGGCATCAATAGTATTGTTTTGGTGGTTTTATGGATACGACAAGTCGGCTTTTAATGTTGCTTGAAGTGGTTGAGCAAGGCTCTTTTGCTAAAGCTGCCGAATTACGTAATATCGATCGCTCTGTGATCTCTAAACAAATTAGTCGTTTAGAAGATGAGCTAGGGGTTAGATTGCTAAACCGCACTACTCGCTCATTTTCACTCACTGCCGCTGGTGCAGAAATGATAAAAAAAGCCGGTGAGCTCAGAGAGCTGCTTGGCGAAACCGTGCGCATGGCCGAAAACTACCACTTAGAGCCTCGTGGCGTCCTCAAAATTACTTCATCAACACTCATTGGTAGGCGCTACTTACAACCTGTACTCAATGACTTTCAAAAGCGCTTTCCTCAGGTTGAAGTTGAATTAAGGCTTGATGACAGATTAGTAGATATTGTATCTGAAGGGTTCGATTTAGCATTTCGTATTGGGGAGCCAAAAGATTCATCACTCATTGCAAGAAAAATTGCACGAAATCGCTTATTAATTGTTGCGGCCCCCGAGTTTATCAGTACGTATGGTATGCCATCCACCATGGAAGAACTAGCAGATTTACCTGCGGCAAGTTATGCGAGCAACTCTATGAGAGTTGAAACAGTTGATTATTACAATAGCTCGGGTGAGCCATGTGAGCAAAAAATAAAAAGTGTGTATCGCGCCAACGACGCTGAAGCACTGCTCATGAAAGCCATATCTGGCACCGCTTATTTTGTAGCACCGGCATTTATAATCGGTGACGAAATTACTGAGGGTAAATTAATTCCTATATTAACGGATGTGAAGTTAATGGATTACAGTGCTATGTATGCTGTTTATCCGCACAGAGATTTACCTGTACGTACACGGTTATTTTTTGATGCAGTGCGCGAATATTTAGGAAAAGATAAACCAATTTGGGAACGCGGCATCCCAAACTTTGAAAAAATGTATTAAGCAGGTACTTCTATTTGCTTTAATTGCTCTTTTGAACTTGCATATACTTTATTTCGACCTAAGCGTTTTGCTTTGTAAAGCTGTTTATCAGCTGCAATGAAAATAGATTCAAGCGAGGGGTTAGCTTGATAGTCAGCTACACCAATACTGATAGTAAGTTTAATTGCATGCCCCTCAATATTAAACGGTGTTTTTTCAACAGTTTCTCTTAACTTTTCAGCTGCAAATAAGGCTTCGTCTTTGCTATTAAAAGAATGAATAACGGCAAACTCCTCACCGCCAACCCTAAACACGTACCCCTTTGCTAAGGTTATTCTTAAAAGCGTTGCAATTTCAGTAAGTACTTTATCGCCTACATCATGGCCAAATTTGTCATTTATTTGTTTGAAGTAATCTAAGTCGAGTAAAAATAAATAGGTATTTGTTTTATCAACCAGCTCTACTTCAAAATAGTGGTTCATTGATAACCGGTTACCTGCGCCAGTTAATGGGTCAAGTAGTGCTAGGTTTTTTAAACGTTTAGATGAAAGCGCGCGGCTTCCCTCAAAAATATGCGAAACAGTCCAAATACTGACATAGGCCAATAGTAAGTTAATCGCCATATTTAAATTTACTATAGGATCAGGCGAAGATTTACTTAATAAAATCAGTGATTGAATAAAGAGGACAGTACCTGAGAAGAAAATTCCGTATCGCTTTCCCATTAATAAGTAACACAATACAGGCAAAGCGAATGACCATACAAATAAGCCATATTTAGGTTCTGATATATAATTGGCGTACAAAACTATAATACAAACCAATACACACATTACAACAGACTGCCAAAACCGCAATGCATGCTTACTTAAATGATGAATGGTATACAGGCAATAAATTGAAAAACAGAGCTCTAAAAAGCCGAGCAAATAGACACCACTGAATACGTTTAATGCGCTAAAAAATAATGACACAGAACCAAAAAACAAACACATCCATACAAGAACGTGCTTTCTTAATGCTTTAGTACTATTTAGAGCGGTGATATCCATTCAATTAACTCAATAACGTCGAACTAAGGGATTATTCTACCCTGTAATAAATATATAACAAGTGTAACCGAGCGTTATTACACCACATTGTGGCATTTTTAACCGCTAACCACCCAGCATTGAAAGGTTAGTTGTTACACCTGTTTCGCCCTGATGTAGCAAATGAGTTGGTTTTTTAGTTTTAATATAACGAGATAACTGATCTATAAGTGCTTGGTTTGAGTTTTCATTCATGTACTCTCGTAATGAAATACCTTGCTCTGAAAACAAACAAAGGTGTAATTTACCCAAAGAAGACACTCTCAGCCTGTTACATGTGTTACAAAAGTCGTTGCTGTAAGGCATTATTAAGCCGATACGCCCTTGGTAATCAGGATGGTAAAACTCCTGAGCAGGACCGTCTGTAATGCTTCTAATGACAGGTTGCCACCCTGCTGCACGTAATCGTGCTTTGATTGACTGGCCCGATACGTGATTTTTATCAAAAAATGCCTTATTGTCGTTAGTTTGCATTAGTTCAATAAAGCGCATAGTGACTGGACGATGCTTTAAATACGCTAAAAATGTGTCGAGCTCTTGACCATTATATTGCTTCATTAACACGCTGTTTATTTTTACCGATTCAATACCGCTTTCTAACGCGGCGTCTATGCCTTTCATCACGGTATTAAATTTATCGTGACCGGTAATAGTATTAAACATTCTTGGATCAAGTGTATCAATACTCACATTAATCGCATTAAGCCCTGCATCTACCCAATCATTAATGTGCTTATGCATTGAAAAGCCGTTTGTTGTAGCGGCTATTTTTGTAATGCCCGGTGTATCTTTTGCCACACGAATAACATCTATGAAATCTTTTCTAAGGGTGGGTTCACCGCCAGTAATACGTAGCTTGGTAATACCATGATGCGCAAAAGCACTAATAGTATTACTGATTTCATTCAGTGAAAGGAATTCTCTGTCATGGTCACATTGGTAGCCATCGGGTAAACAATAAACACATTTAAAGTTACACACATCGGTAATCGATAAACGTAAGTAACTAAATTTTCGCCCTGCTGGGTCGATGAGCATAAAAAACCTTCACTTTACTTTGTTTGACTGAGCCTGTGAGTATTACAGGTTATGCTTTTGTTATGGTTGTAGGTTAACACAAGGATTTTTGCTTTATTAATATAAAATAAAGACCTTATGTATTTAATCTAATATGAGCCTAATAACTCGCACTGCAAAAGCGTGTAAATTTAAGGTTTACACGCTTTTGGTGTTTATTTAGGCTTTTAAACCTTTTACAACTGCACTTGGTTTCATTGGTAAGTCACGTAAACGTACACCTACTGCATTGTATACGGCATTGCCAATTGCTGGCGCAACGCCAATAACACCTGGCTCCCCTAACCCTACAGGAAACTCATCACTTTGCACAAACTCGATGTCCATTTCGGGTACATCTTGCATTCTGAGTGGAAGGTAAGTATTAAAGTTTGTAGCAGCTACTTGGCCATTTTTATAAGAGTTGGACTCATGTAAGGCCATACTCGCTCCCCATAATAATGACCCTTCTAATTGAGCCATCGCACCATCAGGATGTACAATTAAACCGGCGTCAACAACAGCGTATAACTTTTTAAGGGTGATTTTGCCATCGCTTTTGTTAACGTGAACATGGGCTGCAGTGCCAATCCATGCTGGCATGTGGCGCTCTTGCCCTGAACTAACCGAAAAACCAATGCCCTCGTTTTCGTTCAGCTTTATTGAGCTAACTTTGTCTGACACTTTTTTAAGTACATCATGTAAACGGCGCGCGCCACCCACACTTTCAGGTGCTTTACCCGCTTGTTTTCCTTCACCATCAAGCATTGATAAACGAAACTTAACCGGATCAATACCTTGCTTATGCGCTATTTCGTCTATAAAAGACTCAAGGCTCCATACAATCCAACCCGGTCCAACTGAACGTAACCAACCCGGCGTAAAAGTGCTTTGTGCTAACTCGTTATTGATAGCACGAGCACGATGGTTACTCATGCTATACCAGTGATCAGCACCTGAGGCAGAAAACGAATCAAATTTACCATTACCATCAACACCAGGAGCCAAAAAACCTGGCGCCATTGCTTTAGTTGGCCAGCCTGCAGCAAACGCATGCTCTAATGCGCTAAGCTCTCCCTTTTCACCGAACGAAGCGGTTAATTTAGCCGTAGACGCTGAGCGAGACTGATCAAATAAACTGTCATCTTCACGGGTAAATACAAGCTTAACCGGTTTACCTATTGCTTTTGCCGTTAATGCAGCAGGGACTGTCCAATCACCAAATAAACGACGTCCAAAGCCACCACCCAAATAGTAAGGACGAATAATGACTTTATTTTGCTCTATATCGAGGGCTTTGGCTAAAGCAGGTAACGTGAGTGATTGCCATTGGTTACCCGTATGTACAATCCAGTTACCGTTTTTAAATTCAGCTATGGCGTTAAGTGGCTCTAATTGGTAGTGACTTGCTGTCGCCGTGGTGTAAGTTGCATCAAATGTGTTTTTTGCATCGGCCAAAACCTGAGGCGTATTGCCTTCATCTACAAATAAAGTACCGGATGCGCTATCGTCACATAATTTTTTACCCTGCGCCTGAATATCTGCCTCGGAGACGTTGGCCGTTTTGCCTACCTGGTAGCTTACATTTAACGCATCAACCGCTTTAATAGCACTGTGATAATTGTCAGCCAGTACAACAACCCATCCCTCAACGGTATTACTAGGATCGTTTAATATTTCAAAACCGCGATAACCTTTAATTGCTTTTGCGCCACTGTCATCAACGCTTGTTACTTTACTACCGTAACGTGTTGGAGGAATAACCGGACGCGCATACACCATACCTTCTATTTCAACATCAATGCCATACACTGCTGTTCCGTTTGTTTTAGCGGGTATATCTAATGCTTTAAAATCTTGGTTTAAGCCGGTTAAATGACGTTTATTGGCTGGTTTTAAAGGAAGCTTTGCAACTTCTTCACTTGTAAAGGTAAGATTAAATTCACCTTTTTGTACAATATCAGCGTAACTTACCGATTGACCACCAGCAACAATTTGCCCTTTTTGTGCAATACATTGCTCTGGTTTAACCCCTAGCATTTTTGCCCCTGCATCAATAAGGGCTAAGCGACCTGCGGCACCCGCTTGCGATAGCGGTTTAAAACTTTGAAATACTGACCACGAACCACCTGTAACCATATATCCCCATTTCTCATGGGTGTCTACGTAAGTAATTGATACTTTATCCCAATCACACTCTAACTCGTCGGCCACTATTCGTGCTAAAGCAGTACCAATGTGTTGGCCCATTTCAGCCTTTGCAATGCTAACCTCTACCCCACCATTGGTATCCATTGTCCACCAAATAGTGGGTGAAAACGCCTGTTGTGAAATTGATTCTTTGGCGCTTAAAGAACCTGAAAGTAACGCAGGCGCAAATGCCATTATCAAGCCCGCACTAGCACTGCCAATCATAAATGAACGACGATTTAAGTTGACGGTTTCGCTGTTTTTTTGAAATAGTTTTTTCATTATGCGCTCCAATTAAACGTCTTGCTTATTTGGGTTAAACATTTGTACTGCACTTTGTGACTCATCGGCCGCACGTTGTATTGCCGACTTTATACGTTTGTACGCCATGCAGCGGCAGTAGTTACCATTCATATGATTGACAATTTCTTCGTCTGTTGGCGACGGATTGTCTGCAAGTAATGTTGCCGCTTGCATAATCTGCCCAGACTGACAATAACCACATTGCGGTACTTGCTCTTCAACCCATGCTTTTTGAAGCGGGTGTTCGTTATTGAGACCTTCAATAGTGGTAATGTTTTTACCAGCTACAGCTCCTACGGGTAATACACATGAACGTGTAGCCTGTCCATCTAAATGCACTGTACACGCACCACACATTGCTATGCCACAACCAAACTTAGTGCCCTTTAGTCCTACTTCATCGCGAATAACCCATAGCAGTGGTGTATCTTCACTTGCTTGTGATTCAATCACTTTGCCATTAATTGTAAACGTTACCATAACCCGCCCCTTGAATTAGCTTTCAATCAACTGCACTGCGATTTGTGCTGAGCAGTTGGTAATACCATTAAAATTAAAGCAACTTGATCCTCGACATTGCTCTTAAGTAGTGTGCGCAACTTTATGCCCTGCGCAGTATGTATTTATATAAACATGTTCAATTAAAGTTTAGTTTGTTTTTTTATTTAAGCTGAACCTCTGTTTGAGGTAGATTTATTGCCTAAAGTTTTAATTATTTAATTTAGCGCCTGTTTAGCGGTATAACAATTTAACTGCTCAACGGTATCTATGTCTGCGCTTGCCTTATTTAGTAAAACGCAGTTTACAATACCGCCGGATTCACGAAGTAGATGTTGAGCGCCTTTGTCATTAGACAAAGTGGTGAGTAAATCAAAATCATCATGAGGAAAAATTGCCGGCACACCTAATCGTTCTCCATAGTTAGCACACCATCGAGTGGGGTTATTCTGAAAACGAGTGACTAACAGCTGAATATCGCACGCCTCCAATTCAACCTGATCGGCTAGCATAAATAAAATGCCATCCCAACCGTCACTATGCCTTAACTGATTAGCTGCAAGCGCGATTGATTTACCTAACCCTTGCTGCCAATCTAAATTACAGATAATTTCGACATTATTGTAGTGCTTTAGCGCTTGAGTAATTTCGTTATGCCAGGCGCCTGAAACAACATAGACGGCACCCGCGTCTAACTGCTGTAAAACGTCAACTGCACGAGCAATCATAGTTTTATTATTGCCCACATTTGCTATTAATTTGCATCCATCAAAACGAGACGACTGTCCTGCGGCTAACAACACTTTTGCTATGCGCATACTTCACTGACCCCAATTGCTTAGGGATGTAGCATCTTTATTAGAAAGCACGGCGTGTATTTCACTAATAAGTGACAATGCAATACTTTCTGGCGAGTCGCCACCTAAGTTAAGCCCTACAGGCCCAAAAACAGGTGCTTTAACCTCTTGTATAGCTATATTGGCTTGCTCAAAAACTTGTGCTCGTCGGTGCTTAGGACCCAGCAGCCCCATATATTTTAAATTAGACTGGTTCAACGCATATAGTGCATTTGCATCAAGCTCAACACTGTGGGCCATTAATATGCTGGCATCCACCTTTTGCTTTTCGCAATATTGGGTTAGCTCTTGAGGCGGACAACGTAAAATAGCATCTGCCTGCTGAAAATATTGCCTTTTAGCATTAGCCGCGCGGGGATCCCACACAGTCACAACCCAACCCAGCTGCTTAGCCATAGAATAAACGGCAACAGCGTCGGCACCGCCACCCACAATTAAAATATGTGGGGCTGGGTATACGGCCACTTGAAGCCAATGCTGATTATTTTTTTCAATGATTTGTGCTTTACGATTAACAGAAAGACCATCAGAAACATTACGTATTGAAAAAACGCCCTGCCCCAACGCACAAAGAGGTTGCACTGGTTGTAAATAATAACCTGACACTTTTTCTTTAAGAGCATTAAAAACAAAATCGAGATTTAGGTATTCATTGGCGCTATTAACTGGCTGTAAAACAATATGGACAACACCACCACAGCCAATACCTAGCTGAAAAGTTAAATCATCTTCATCGGTGGCATCATACGTAATAGTTTTTGACGTAAGGGAAGTCATTACTTGTTTGGCGTGGCGCTGAATATCTGCCTCTAAGCACCCACCGGAGAGCATACCCAATCGCTGCCCTAAGCTAGAAATAAGCATCATGGCGCCTAGCTTACGGTAGCTCGAGCCTTCAATTTTATACAATGTAGCCAAAACCCATTGCTGTTCGTCTCGTAAAGGGTGCCACGTTGCAAGCATGCTTTTTAAATCAGTTACCATATAAGTGCCGTTAGAATCCTTTATTTATGTATTTTCGTAGCCTATAAAATTTAGCTGTAAATAACTGACTAATTTTAAAAACGTTTAACCTACGTTGAGCCTACTTAGTAAGATCATATTTATATTATATAAATGAAATTTTCGTACTCAATGTAAAGGTTTAAATTTTAAGGTTCCATTAAATCGTTAAGGGTTTCAATTAGGCTGTCAAATTCATCATTAACACTTTCGCGCTGTTTTTTATTCAATGTCGGGGCTAGTTCTATTAATAAATTAACATATAAATCAAGGTTGCTGGCATTTATAGCTAATTGCTCTTCGCTCATAAAGGCTTCACGCTCTTTTATTACATAGCTTAATTTAGTTACAAACTCATCTTCAGAGAGTGTTTCATCAACCATTATTAATTTTGCTGCATCTAATCGAGTTTGTTTGTAATCAAGCCACAGCCCGCCTGACTCCGTATGCTTGTTATTTGCGTCTGTAATAAGTTGCTTTTGCTGGTCAGTGAGCTTACCCAGCCAATCTGAGTAGTAGTCTAACTGGTTTTCTAGGCGTTTAGTTTTGCGCTCTTTACTAGATTGTTCGTTGTATTGCTCACGATCTTCGTTAATTTGATCTTGAATATTTTGTATAAATTCATCGCGCTGATCTGTAGAGAGCGTATACCCTAATTGCGCAAGCGAAAAATGCGCATGCTCAAGAAGATTTTTCCAGTGGGCCCTAGCAAATACTACCTGCTCTTTTAATTGAGCATGATTTAGATTTTGATTAAACAGCGACTTTAAATTTTCAATATCTTGCTTGTATGCTGGCAACTGTGTATCGCGATGCCATTGCTGTGTGGTGTTAATAATCTCTTTTAATTGCTTGTTCTGTTGTTTGTTTAAATCGACGTAATCATCAACCCAAAATGACGATAACCAAGTTAAATTATTATATGTAAACGAGGCAGAACAACTCGTTAATAGCAGTACGCTTAACGCAATAGTTATATGTGACAACTTATTTTTTATTGTTTTTAACATTTTCACCTCTGCAAATATAAACGCTTCACTTAGCTAAGCACTTACATAATGAACCTACGTAACGTGAACTCGCTACCTTAAATAGCATAACAGTCAAAAGTTTATAATTAGCAACTTTTCGCCATGCTTTGACATAGTTATTTCTTTTAAATTTTCTGTTATATCTGTATCTTACGCTTATAAAATCGAACGTGTTAGAAAAAACGCCCCCGATTTGAGCTATAATCACAAACAGAGTTTATCTAAACTTAAATGCACGCTAGTTTGTTTGTAGTAATAAAATAAACCTAAAATATAGCAACGTTATACGCCCTTAAATAGCTGCAAGTGCAATAGTGTTGCAAATAAAATGGTTTTATTTAACTCACAGTGAAACGATTACTTTTTGGAGACATCGCTATGTCACAGTTTAATTTAAAAACGTTATTACTTACGGGTGCTTTAATTGCGAGCCCTTTTGCGAATGCGACCCTTGAAGAAGGTATTATTGCGGCGAACGAAGGTCGCTTTGAATTCGCTTTAAAAGAATTTGAATACCTTGCCGACAAAGGGTTTGCACCTGGCATTTACGAGCTTGCTAAATTATACGAAGAAGGCCACGGCGTTACACGCGATTATTACAAAGCAGCCGATCTATACAAAAAAGGCGTAAAAAAGAATCACGCAGACTCAATGTTTGCATTAGCGGTATTATACGACGAAGGCAAAGGCGTTAAGTTAGACAAACAAATGGCTTTATCTTTATTCGAAAAAGCAGCCAAAAAAAACATGCCTGCCGCACAGTTTAACTTAGGCGTGATGTATTCAAATGGTGATGGTGTTAGTCACGACTACAAACTTGCTAAAACATGGTACGAAAAAGCCGCTGGGAATAACTATTCTTTAGCGCAATTTAATTTAGCGCTTATGTACTTTGAAGGGCTAGGAATGCCTAAAAACCTTGAGAAGTCATACATATGGAATACAATTGCCGAATACAATGGCAACATGCAAGCAAGCCATAGTCGAAAGTTAGATGAGCGTTCGATGCTACCTAAAGAAATTGAAGAAGCAAAAGAAAAAGCTGATGCAATTTACACTAAAATCCTTGCAGGTACCTACGCAGGTGAAGGACGTCTATTTTAGGTTAAGCAAAAAATAAAGCTGGACTTAGTATCATTGCGCATACTTAGTTCAGCTTTTTTTGGCTTGTTTTACTTAATATATAACCACTTTAGCAACCTGGTTAGTATTTTACTTTGCTTAAGTAACAACCCTATGCGCGGGTTAAAAGAACCAGAAACGAGTGTATTTTTAGCGTGACTAAACGTTAAAAACCCTTCCTTACCGTGATAGTGCCCCATACCTGAATGACCCACCCCACCAAATGGCGCGTCGTCAGCAGTTACTTGTACTAAGGTGTCGTTAACCGCAACGGTGCCACTAAGCGTTTGTTTAATAATGTACTCTTGCGCCTCTTTATCTTGACCTAAAATATAAAGAGCAAGTGGGTTAGGGTGCTGTTTAATATAATCGAGAACGTCATCTAACTTCCCATAACTCTTAATTGGCAATATAGGCCCAAATAGTTCATCTTGCATAAGTTGCATGTCGTCAGTCACGTTCGTTACTAAATGCAGGCCCATACGATGTTTATCTGCGTCTTGTTGATTTTGTTCAAGTGGCTTAATGACATTTGCCCCAAGTTCTTGTGCTTGCACTAAGTATCCGGCTAGACGCGCATAATGCGAATCACTAATAATAGAGGTTAAATTTTTACCTTCAACACCTTGCTTAAAATGCTTTTTATAAAGCTCACATAACTGTTTAATAAGCTGGCTTTCTAGGGTTTTAGGCACAAATACATAATCTGGCGCGACACAAATTTGCCCGGCATTTGCCATTTTCCCGAATAACAGCGCGTGTGCTGCTTTTGTAACATCAGCTTGCTCGGTAATAATCACTGGTGACTTGCCACCAAGCTCTAAAGTAACGGGAGTTAAGTTTTTACTGGCTGCTTTCATTACTAATTTGCCAACCCCAGTAGAGCCGGTAAATAATAAGTGCGCAAAAGGAAGAGACGAAAATTCGCTGGCAACGTCGCTGCCGCCTTGGACCACACATACATGCTGACTCATTTTGTCATCAAAAAGCTTTTCTAATACAGCATTAGTATGTGGTGTAAATTCGCTGAGTTTTAACATTACTTTATTACCGGCTGCGATTGCAGTTATCACTGGTACAACCGCTAGCTGAATTGGGTAATTCCACGGTGCGATAACACCTACCACGCCTTTTGGCTGATAGGTAACACTCACTTTAGACGGCCATAAGCTAAGCCCCACAGAACGTTTACTAGGCTTTGACCATTTAGGTAACTTTTTAATAATGTGCGAAAGCCCTTGCACAGTAGGTAAAATATCACCAAGTAAGGTATCAAACGCAGTCCGGTAGCCAAAGTCTTTCGATACTGCACTGATAAGTTCTTCTTCTAGCTCTACAATGCGCGAACGTAATTTTTTTAAAATGGCAATTCGAGAATGAATAGAAGGATAAGGATTATCTAAAAACGCATTTTGTAAACTAGTAAAGTGCGCTGATAAAGAGGCTATTTGTGCTGTGTCTGTTGTCAAAATAGATTACTCGACTTTTAATGTTATTGTCGACTATAACCTTGATCTGTTTTTCGAACAATAACACTAATTTACCTATTACAACCACACACATAGTGATTAAGAGTCGCTTTGTTTAAGATACAAACCGACTCAATTTTTAAAAATTAAATACTGTTTTTGCGAGCGTTATTGTTACAAGTGTAATTAATACTATAGCGACTAGGTTAAGTGCAAAACCTGCTCTGATCATATCGCGAATTTTAATTTTTCCCGAGCCAAATACAATGGCATTTGGTGGTGTGGCAACTGGCATCATAAACGCACAACTGCATGCTATAGCAGCAGGAATAACCCACACTAAAGGCGAGCCAAAAATACTTTCAGCAACAGGGCCTAATAACGGCAAAAAGCCCGCCGCAGTAGCTGTATTACTCGTGATTTCGGTTAAAAAGGTGATAAGCGCTACAACAACCACTATGCCCAAAACTAACGGAATAGCACTCGCCCCTTCTATCATTTGTGCAATGTATTGAGCTAAACCAGAAGATTTAATCTGTGATGCTAACGATAAACCACCACCAAATAATAACAATACACCCCATGGCACTTTAGATGCACTTTGCCAATCTAAAATTCGCTCATCACTGCCCTTCTTAGCTGGCAAAACAAATAACAACAAGGCTGCTGTAATAGCAATAGCAGTGTCTGAAATGCTAAGACCCGATAAATCAGCTAATAGCGGTCTAAAAACCCAACATAACGCGGCTAGTACAAATACTGAAAACACACCTTTTTCGGCCCGTTGCAACGCACCGAGTTCAGCAAGTTCATTTACAAACATAGCCTTACTGTCTTTAATGTTTTCTGCATTTTTATCAACTTTATAGCTGAATTTAGTAAGCCATATCCAACACACCAGTAACATCACAATTGCTAAAGGCACACCTAGCATCATCCATTGCCCAAAGCCTATTTCAATTTGGTAACTTTCAGATAAGTATGCTGCCATAAGCGCGTTAGGCGGTGTTCCTATTAACGTGGCAATACCACCAATGCTGGCACCATAGGCAATTGATAGTAGTAATGCTTTTGCAAATCTATCTTCACCAGAATCAGAGTGACTCACTAAATGAATAATTGATAACGCGATAGGTAACATCATCACCGTTGTAGCCGTGTTTGACATCCACATAGATAAAAATGCTGTGACTAACATCATTGCTAAAATTTGTAAGCTCGGTTTTTTACCCGCATATAACATAGTGGTTAACGCAATTCGTTTATGTAACCCCCAACGTTCCATAGCTATTGAGATTAAAAAACCACCCAAAAATAAAAATATAAGTGGGTGTGCATAAGGCGCTGCCGTAATTTTGATAGGCGCAATGTTTACAAGTGGCGTTATGACGAGCGGTAACAATGAAGTTGTAGGAATAGGAACAACCTCAGTCACCCACCAAGAGGCCATCCAAAATGTTAAACCTGCGGTTTTAAAGGCTGTATCAGATAGGCCATTTGGTGGATCTAATAAACAGGTTAACAGCATTACAATGGGCCCAAGCCAAAGCCACACGCTTCGTATAATAGAATGTGTTTGATTAATATTATTTAGGTTGCTTACCATCACCGCGCCAAAAGCTATTTAACAGACGTCACAGTAAAGAAGATAGTAAGGACTTGTCAAATGGATATCAGCCATAACTAAATTTGCATAGAGTTAAAGGCTTAGAGCTTTAGTACGAGTGAAAAGTGTAAGACATCATACAAATTAAGAAAGGGAATTTATAGAAACGCCGTAAACAAGAGGTCTACGGCGAACATATCAAAATTAACTAGTCGCTAATGCTGATCTATTTTTTATATACTTATATAAACCAATTAATGAAGCAGCTATCCAAAATATCTCTATCACAAAGCTTGCTAAATTAAAGTTATAACAAAGGCTTATTAATAATAAAATCGCCCCTGTTAGGTTCATCATGTTGTACGTCAAGCTGGTTGGTGTTGTTTTACCTAATTGAAGTAGAAAAAACGAGCCAACAACTAAAAATGTGCCTGTCATACCGATGATGTCAAATAAGAGTGCTATCACGAAACTATCCTTTATCCATTTTTCAAATAACCCAAAAAACTGGCCCATTCCATGGGGAGGGTATTTTTCATTCATTGAAACAGCAAAACCGGGCGATCATAGCAACAAAGCAGTTTCAAACAAGGCCATATGTCCGCATATGTTTTTAGCTTATTTAAATGTAACTTTTCCACCTATCATTTTGTAGGCAGGTGCGCCGCGGATTAAAGCAGGTCTTGCAAAAGCCCGCTCACAACTTGGGCAAATACACGGAATTTTTGTGAAGTCTTGAGATATACGCTCTTTAAAACACTTAACAAGCGCCCCCTTCCCCCCTTTGCGATATTTAAAAAGTTGCGTTTTACATGACGAGCAAAAAATATCAACGGTTTTTATAGGGCCTTTTTTGTTTGGTTGTGCCAAAACACCTCCGTAATTAATAATTATATTTAACGTTAAATAAGATAAGTTTAATGAGGTAGCCCGTAAATTAAAACAGCCGTAGTGACTAGAAAATATTTTAACCGCCCAGTTCATGACTTATTGGCAGTAGCTAAAACATGATTTAAGTGATCAGCGAGGCATTTAAGGCTAAAGGGCTTTACAATAATGCCTGAAACTTTAGCTGCGATTACATTTTTTATAGTTTTAGAATTATCTTCACATGTCACCATCAAGACAGGGGTTGAGGTAAGCTGTTCGTCATTTCTTATTCTATTTAGTAAATCTTTACCGTCCATTTTGGGCATATATAAATCAGTGATGACCAAATCAAAAGACTGCTTTTTTAACAGTGTGAACGCCTGAATACCATCGGTCGCTTCAACAATATCAAGATAGTTTAGATTTCTAAGCATGTTAATTAATACATGTCGCATCAGTGGTATGTCATCAACAACAAGTATTTTCATATTATTTAGTTACCTGAATAAATAAAAAGATAGACAATTTTGTGTTTATAAATCAACTATGGCCACCCGCCTAAAATTAATCCCATCAACGAAAATTGGCTTACATAGTAACCACTGTTTATCAAAAAAAGTTTTACTGGACGCTGCTCATAAAGATAACTTAAACCCAAAGAGCTGCTCACCCAAAATAAACCAATAGCAAAACCAGTCCCTACACTCAAACCCAAGCTCGACTCGTTACCTAAAAATATCGACAGTACAAATGCAGCCAAAAATGAAAATAAAAATGTGCCAATACATACACGTTTTTTATTGGCACTTTGCAGGTCAAGCTCGGTCAAGCCGCAACTTTCGAGCCAAGCTTGTCTAAATAATAAGTTTGAATACCAAACACTACTTAACGTAAACGACGAAAGCGCAGCAACCAGTATCGAAATAAAATTAATATCCGAAAAATTCATACAACACTGAAATTTCCTGAATCGTAACGTCTTTTTAATGTAGTTAATATTAACTAAAGCAGCAAATACTAAAGTGTAATCGATACTTAAATACCAACAAACTATTAGAACACAGCAAACGTTGCTTTTGTTAACTCAGCTATATCGTCTATGGCTAACTTTAACTCCAACCCACGCTTACCGGCACTGACATATATAATTTCAAACTCACTAGCACTACTGTGAATATATGTTTTAAGACGTTTTTTTTGTCCTATTGGGCTCACTCCTCCAAGTATATAACCGGTGCTTGCATTTACTTTTTGAGGCGCGGCCAAGGCCATTTTTTTTGTTTTTGCCACTTTAGCAAGCTGTTTAAGATTAACTTGTTGAGATACGGGGGTGATGGCAACGATTAATTCACCTTCATGCGTTTCTAGTACAAGTGTTTTAAATACTTGCTCACTATTTAAATTGAGTTTTTCAACTGCCTCTAAACCATAGTGACCATTGTTTGCATCGTGCTGATAGCTCAGTATTTCGAACTTTATTTTTTGTTTTTCGAGCAGTGCGATAGCGGGTGTCATTGGGTTCTCACTTTTTTAGAGGTGTTAGCAAATTTAAAGCAAAAAAAACGGCGCTGTAAAGCACCGTTTTTTTAAACATAATTTTTACTTTGTTAAGTCATCAAAAAACTTTTTAACACCATCAAAAAAGCCTTGCTCTTTAGGACGATTTTTTGAGCTATCTGTGCCCATGCTTTCTTCTAACTCTTTAAGTAGTTCACGTTGGCGCTCGTTAAGATTGACAGGTGTTTCAATAACTACCTTACAAATTAAATCACCTTGTGCGCCACTTCGTACAGACTTAACACCTTTGCCACGCATACGGAACATTTTGCCGGTTTGCGTCTCTGACGGTATTTTAAGTTTTGCACGACCATCAAGTGTAGGTACTTGAATTTCACCGCCTAAACCAGATGTAGTAAAGCTAATAGGAACTTCACAATATAAATTGTTACCTTCACGTACAAATATGTCATGTTCTCTTACAGACACTTGTACGTATAAGTCACCCGCTGGTGCGCCATGTACCCCGGCTTCACCCTCACCCGATAAACGAATACGATCGCCTGTATCAACACCCGCTGGTATTTTCACCGACAACGTTTTAGTTTTTTCTACACGGCCTTGACCATGACAGCTGTTACAAGGATCTGAAATAATTTGACCTTGCCCCTGACACGTAGGACATGTTTGCTGAACAGCAAAGAAACCTTGGCGCATTTGCACCTGGCCTGCACCATGACAGGTAGTACATGTTTTAGGTTTAGAACCCACTTTTGCACCGCTTCCATCACAAGGGTCACAACTTACCCATGTTGGTACTTTAATTTCTACTTCTTTACCACGAACCGCTTCTTCAAGCGTTAAATCCATGTTGTAACGTAAATCAGAACCGCGTTGCTGGCGAGATTGACGTCGGCCACCGCCGCCACCAAAAATGTCACCAAACACATCGCCAAATACGTCACCAAAATCGCCATGGCCGCCACCAAAGCCGCCATGACCACCGCCACCGCCTTGTTCAAAGGCAGCATGACCGTATTGGTCGTACATCTGGCGTTTTTGATCGTCAGTTAGAATTTCGTATGCTTCTTTTACTTCTTTGAACTTGGTCTCAAGCTCTTTATCGCCTGCGGTACGATCTGGATGATATTTCATCGCTAAGCGTTTATACGCTTTTTTTATGTCTCGCTCACTCGCATCTTTGCTTACGCCGAGGACTTCGTAATAATCGCGTTTTGACATATCTATCACACTACTCTTTCTATTTTGCAGCGTAAGCTGCGGGATAAACCGATAAATCTAATCGATTTATCATTGAATTATGAACCTTAAATACATGCAAAAGGCGCGACAAGCTATTGCTCGCGCGCCTCATTTGTTCATCCTAACCTAAACACCTAACCGAGTTAAGTGTTTTTGGTCAGTTAGAAGCGTCGGCAACAATTACTTGTCGTCTTTTACTTCTTCAAACTCTGCATCAACAACGTCATCATCTTGCTTAGCTGATTGTTGTTGCTCACCTGCGTCTGCTTGACCTTGCTGTGCTTTAGCTTGAGCAATTTCCATTAACTTTTGAGACTTTTCAGCAAGTGCTTGCGTTTTAGCTTCAATTTCGTCTTTGTTGTCGCTCTTAATTGCAGCTTCTAAGTCTACAACTGCCGCTTCAATCGCTTCTTTATCTTCACTTGGTAAAGCATCGCCCGCTTCTTCAACTTGCTTACGTGTACCGTGAACCATTGCATCAGCTTGGTTACGAACAGCTACAAGCTCTTCAAACTTTTTGTCTTCTTCAGCGTGCGCTTCTGCATCACGTACCATTTTTTCAACTTCTTCATCGCTTAAACCTGAAGACGCTTGAATAGTGATCTTTTGCTCTTTACCTGTGTCTTTATCTTTAGCAGATACATGTAAGATACCGTCAGCATCAACATCAAATGTTACTTCGATTTGTGGTGTACCACGTTGAGCAGGACGAATACCTTCAAGGTTAAATTGACCTAAAGATTTGTTGTCGCTTGAACGTTTACGCTCACCTTGTAACACATGAATTGTTACCGCAGACTGGTTATCTTCTGCTGTTGAGAACGTTTGTGATTTCTTAGTAGGAATCGTCGTGTTCTTCTCAATAAGCGCTGTCATTACAGAGCCCATTGTTTCAATACCTAGAGACAATGGAGAAACGTCTAGTAATAGTACGTCTTTAACATCGCCTGCTAGTACGCCACCTTGGATTGCCGCGCCTACAGCTACAGCTTCATCAGGGTTAACGTCTTTACGTGGCTCTTTACCGAAGAAATCAGCAACTGTTTTTTGTACTAAAGGCATACGTGTTTGACCACCAACTAGAATAATGTCGTTGATGTCGCCTACTGATAAATCAGAATCAGCAAGTGCACGTTTAAGCGGCTCTAGAGATTTAGTTACTAAATCTTCAACAAGTGACTCAAGCTTAGCGCGTGTTAGTTTCACGTTCATGTGCTTAGGACCTGTTGCATCAGCAGTTACATACGGAAGGTTAACTTCTGTAGATTGTGCTGAAGAAAGTTCAATTTTTGCTTTTTCTGCAGCTTCTTTAACACGTTGCATTGCAAGTGGATCTGTTTTTAGATCTAAGCCTTGGTCTTTCTTAAATTCTGCTACTAAGTAGTTGATAACGCGGTTATCGAAGTCTTCACCACCTAAGTGAGTATCACCATTGGTAGCAAGTACTTCAAATGTGTGCTCGCCTTCAACTTCGTCAATCTCAATGATTGATAAATCGAACGTACCACCACCTAAATCGTATACAGCAACAATGTTTTCGCCTTTGTTTTTGTCCATGCCGTAAGCAAGGGCAGCAGCAGTTGGCTCATTGATGATACGTTTAACTTCAAGACCAGCAATACGACCGGCATCTTTAGTTGCTTGACGTTGTGAATCGTTAAAGTATGCAGGTACTGTAATTACCGCTTCAGTTACTTCTTCACCTAAGAAGTCTTCTGCAGTTTTTTTCATTTTTTTCAGTACTTCAGCAGAAATTTGTGGTGCAGCGCGTTTTTCGCCGCCCGCTTCTACCCATGCATCGCCGTTATCAGCTTTAATGATTTTAAATGGCATAATGCCGATATCGCGTTGTACTTCTTCGTCTTCAAAACGACGACCAATTAAACGCTTAATTGCAAATAATGTGTTAGTAGGGTTAGTAACCGCTTGACGCTTAGCAGATTGACCTACTAATGTTTCACCGTCTTGCGTGTAAGCAATGATAGACGGGGTTGTGCGATCGCCTTCCGCGTTTTCTATAACACGTGCTTTGTCACCATCAAGTACTGCAACACAAGAGTTTGTAGTACCTAAATCGATTCCGATAATTTTACCCATGAAACTTCTCCAACTTCAAAATTCGTTATACGTTAATTCGTTCGATGACTAGTAAATAGGGATGCCCTAAAACTAATTCAACTGTAAAAATGAAAAAAAATTCATTTTTTATGATTTATTTACAAAATAACCCCAATAATTGTAAGGAATGATGATTTTTAGAGCGTTTGACACACCTTTAAATACTGGCCTGACCAGTTTGGTTGTGTTATAAATTTATTAAATTGCACTTTTAAAGGATATTTCCCATGCATTTTGACCAACTACTTGAGCAAGCCGCTAAAATAGGTCAATCAGATAAAATCGAACAATCCGCACTTACCATGCAATTTCCTGAAAATTGGTGCCAAGGAAGAACCGCTTTTGGTGGTTTATCAGCTGCATTGTTATATCAGGCTATTAGAGGCAAAGTGAATAATGACCGCCGACTTCTTTCATTAAGTACTAATTTTGTTGGGCCTTTACTCGCCGACACCCCTTTTTCACTTTATGTTGAAGTATTACGTGAGGGTAAAAACAGTACACAAGTACTCGCTAAAGCAATTCAAAATGAGCAAGTAGCCGTAATCGTGCAGGCTTGTTTTGCTAAAAATAGAGAGTCAGCTATTAATGTTCCTGTTTCAAAGTCGTTAGGTTTAAGCCCTGTTAACGAGCGTTATACGTTACCCTTTATAAAAGGCCAAATGCCTGAATTTTTTCAGCATGTGGATTTGTGCCCACAGCAAGGCGCAATGCCCTTTACAGGAGCAGACACATCTCATTTAGGTGGGTGGATGCGACTTAAACATACACCTGAAACCATTACAGAAGCACATGTAATTGCACTAACCGATGCATGGCCGCCAACATTATTACAAATGTTTAAACAACCCGGGCCAGCAAGTAGTATGTCGTGGTATTTAGAGTTTGTTCAGTCTCCCAATTTAACGCCTGGCGAGTGGCTTGGCTTTGAAGCAATTACGCATCACTCTAAAGATGGATATGGTTTAGAGGACGGGTGTATTTGGTCACAGTCAGGTGAGCTTATTGCTCTTACCCGCCAAACTGTTGCCGTGTTTGATTAGGGTCGGTTGAACTTTGCGGTTTAAAATTTATTCAAACTAGGGGCTATATAATAGCGGCCCGAGATTTGCTTCACGAGATTTGCAACCTAGTGAACCTAGTGGGCTCGATAACTGCTCCTGCATTACTCTACTGGCTTACATCCATGTAAGAAGAAGTAAAAACTGAGTAACAAAGAGTAAATAGCTCCTAGGAAGCCCCCCTTGGGCAGCGCCTGTTTGGCATTAATGCTACGTTCTCGCCAATTTATGAAGAATAACCATACTAAATAGGCTCTTCCTTAATACTAAAAAGACTCCTTCAAATTTAACCTTGAAAGGTCAACAGACCTAAATATATAAAATGCAGGCCAATCAGATACTTTCTGGCTTGGCCTGTATTCAAAATTAACAGTTCGCGTTGTATTACAGCTTCAAATATTGCAAAATCAACTAAATGCATTATTGTTTGGTACTAAATTGCAAACTGTTTGCCCCTGCTGTGACCTGATCATAGATATACCAAGAATTATCGCTAAGCAAATGGCGATTTGCCCGCATTGCCATCATAAATTATGCGAAGCCAACGTAAACCACGATAATCGCATAGTGGCGTTGAGCTTTAGTGCTTTGCTAATGCTACTAAGTAGTATGTTTTATCCTTTTTTATCCTTTAGTAGCAATGGTATAACCCAAACTATCACCCTCCCCGACGCAGCCCGAATATTATTCAATTACGATAGTGAATTGTTAGGCCTTTTTATTGATTTAAGCATTATTGCCTTACCAATGAGTTTATTAATTATTTTAATACCCCTTCATTTAGGTGTTTTAAAAACATTGCCACAAGCCATTGCGCGTAGGTTGCTTAAGTTTACTTTGGCACTTGAGCCATGGATTATGTCTGAGATATTTTTAATTGGTGTTTTAGTCAGCATGGTTAAAATTATGTCTTTGGCTGATATAAGCTTTGGGGCAAGTTTTTGGGCTTATGCTGGCTTTGTTATTTTATACATTGCCGCTTTAGTACACTTAAATCGTCCAAGGTTATGGGCTCAAATAAAACCAGTAAAAGTGTTAGAAGGTGCCGAGCACGCCAAACGCGCTATTGATGAAAATATTAAAGCCTGTCATGTGTGTCATCAGCTATGTACAGGTAAGGTCTGCCAGCGATGCCACACCAAAACACATGTACGTAATCCTCATAGCGTTCAAAAAGCAACTGCTTGGCTCATCACATCTATTGTTTGCTATATACCAGCCAACGTATTGCCTATTATGAATACAACAAGCTTGGGTGATGAAACCCCGTCCACACTTATTGGTGGGGTTATTTTACTTTGGAAAAGTGGTTCTTATCCCATTGCAGGTATCATTTTTTTTGCGAGTGTTGTTGTTCCTTTAGCCAAAGCATTTGTACTAAGCTTTTTGTGTATTATGGTAACAAAACCTGCAAACAGGCATACAAAAAGTTACACTAGAATTTACCAACTCACTGAGTTTATTGGTAAATGGTCAATGATTGACGTTTTTGTTGTCGCCATTTTAGTGGCTTTAGTACAGCTAGGTAATTTAATGTCAGTTACACCAGGCTTAGGCATTGCATTTTTTACCGTTATGGTAATATGCCAAATGATGGCTGCTCATTCATTTGATCCACGCCTTTTATGGGATTCACCTAAAAATAAATCATCAGAGACTAAAACATGACCGAAACTGCCCAAGTAACAGATGAACCAAGAATCTCTGCTATCTGGATTATTCCAGCCATAGCGCTTTTTGTCGGCGTGTGGATGCTTTACCAATATCAAGCAAATAAAGGCCCCACTATATATATTGAGATGCCGCAAGCCGAGGGCATTATTGCAGGTAAAACAGAAATAAAAGTGCGCAGTGTAAAAATAGGGCAAATAGACAGCGTTCGTTTATCCGACTCCCAAGACAGTGTGATTGCACGGGCTCAAATAGATAAAAGCTATGAAGACTTACTTACCGACGACGCAAAAATATGGGTAGTAAAACCACGTATAGATGAAACCGGCATAAGTGGAATGAGTACTTTACTCTCTGGGGTATATTTAGAATTTGCACCGGGCGAAAGTAATACACTTAAAGAAAATTTCACCCTGCAAGAAGAACCTGCATTAATAGGCAAAGACGTGCAAGGTGGTCGCTTTAAACTACTTAGTTATAACGCAGAAGTACTTGATGTTAGTACCGGAATATTTTTTAAGAATTATAAAATTGGCCAAATAGAAACCGCCACATTTGATTGGGAAAACCAAGCAATGAAGTACGGTATATTTATAAAAGCGCCGTACCAAAACTTAATTACCAACAACTCAATTTTTTGGGTCAACGCGGGTATAGAAATTGATTTATCTGCTGATGGCATAAATATTAATACAGGCTCTTTAAGTAAGCTTTTAAAAGGCGGAATTTCAGTTGGCTTACCCGATAACCAAACACCGGGGGAAATAGCTAACGATGGCCACAATTTCTCACTTAGCCAAAGCTATAAAGAAGCACTAGAAGAACGCTTTTACGACTTTGACTATTACATAATAGATTTTGAACAATCAATTAGAGGCCTCAGACCCGGCGCCCCTGTTGAATATCGTGGTATTCGCATTGGTACAGTAGTTGAAGCGCCTGCAAACATAATTGTTAATGGCAAACCTGCTCACTTTAAAAGTGCAAACACGTCAGTACCTGTTCTTATAAAAATAGAGTACGGCCGTATTTATCACCATAGCGCAACAGCTAAAGACTTTTGGAAAGAAAGCTTAAAAGGCTGGATAGAAATTGGCATGCGCGCCTCTTTAAAGCCCGGAAATCTTTTAACTGGTGCAGTTTATGTTGATTTTGATATGTACCCCGATGCCCCAGAAGCGGAGTTTGAAAAACTGGGCCAGTATACCGTTTTTCCTAGTATATCGAGCGGAATTACCGTACTTGCCGACCAGGTTTCTGATGTATTAAACAAAGTTAATAATTTAAAAGTTGAAGAAAGCTTAGCCCAAATACAAGTTGCCTTTGCCGACTACCAATCTCTTGCAAATGAAATGCGCACACTATTAAATGAAAAAGATACTCAAAATTTACCCGGTGATATAAATCGTAACTTTGCAAAAATGACCAAAAGCATGGAGCAATTTGAAGTGACCATGCGACAATTTGATAAAACAATGGCGAGTTATCAGGCTGGGTCTGAATTTCATCATCAATTACAACAAACACTGCGTGAATTTAAGCGCTTAAGTGAAGAAATACAACCTTTGACACGCGGCTTAAATGAGCAACCAAACATGCTAATTTTTGACAAATCACTGCCCGCAGATCCAATACCAAGGAAGCAATAATGAAAACCCTATTAATCATAACAAGTTTGCTTTTAGTATTGTCGGGCTGTAGCTCAGCAATACAAAATGCGACTCAGTATTACCAATTTGAACAGCCTATTGATTCATCATCACGAAATATTAGTGAAACCAACGCACAGTTGAGAGTGCAAACAGTTGTTTTAAGAGGCGCATTAAACAACTTAGGCATAGCGATGAAAATTGATAATAATCAAATTCATGCTGCAAATTATCATTTATGGGGCGAGTCTCCTGACGTTATGCTTACTGCCACTGCCCAACAAACTTTATTTAAAAATATGCCCACTTGGATGGTTATCAAAGGGCTACCTGTAATAACCGAGCTTGATCAGCAAAAATTTTATGAGCTTGAGTACGAAATTCACCACTTTAATGGTGATATGCAAGGCAATGCTGATATCTCTGGCCTATGGCGCTTATATTATACTCACCCAGAAAGCGGCCGCCGCTTGATTAGTGTGCATAACTTCTCACGCCTAGTACCCATAAAAGACGACGGCTACGACGGCTTAGTAGCCACGCTAGAACAAACGTGGCTAAACATAAACTTAGATGTAGCTAAAGCAATAGAACAAGCACGACTTTAATAACCATATATCAATGGCGGTTTTATCATCACTAATAACCGCCTTGCCTACCCTGTTAAAATCTGACTTTAATAATAGACACTAATAAACATTGTTATTATCTGTATCACCATTTGCAGCGACGCGTTTTTTATTCAGACTTCACCATGCTTACAGCACTTCGTTCTCATTGTAACTTAATGAACTTTGGAGCAATACAATTACCTTACACATTAATAGCAGCATCGCTAGCTTTTATGAGTTTTAAAGCATGAGACAAGTATTTTGTAGATATTGAAATAAATAAAAAACCCCAATGTATCAGTACATTGGGGTTTATTTTTTGACTTATTTATCAATCTTATTTTTGTAACTTAATGCCATTGTAATAAGCATCAAGCGTTGTGATTTTGGTTTGATTAGCTAAATCAGCAAAGTCACTTTCAATAAACTTAGTACCACGCAGCTGCACATTTAAACGCGCTGCTTGTGGGTTTAGCATAGTTTGCTTGTAGTACTGTTTTATATCTGCAAGCGTTACTTTTTCTACTTCATTGATCAACTTTTGTTTTGAGTCAAAACTAAAGTTTTCTCGGTACCAATCGTTAATTAAAGGACCCATTTCATCATTTAAGTTTTTTGGTTGCTCTTTAAGTGACACCAAAGTCGCATTTTTAAGTTGTAAAAATGTATCTTTTGTCATGTTATCGAGCTCTACCGCGTACTCTTTTTTGAACTGGTCGAAGCGAGCTTGTACCTCTTTAGGCCCTTTCACAGGGGTTTGTATAAACAAACCAACAGCAGAATAATCTTCGATTGAGCTTGCAATAGCACCTACTGCATAAGCGAGTTGTTCTTCTGTTCGCATTTTGTCAAATGCGATTGTTCTAAAGTGATCGCGTAATACAGCAGCCTGAGCCTTTTGTTTGTAACCCGGTATTGGGTGAACGGTCATATCAACCACAGCAACATCGGCTACATCTATATCCTTTTGTAATACTATCGTTTCACCTGGTTGTGGCAACCACGCTTTACTACGTGCAAACTCGCTCACCGTATGATTTTTAGGTAAAACAGCTATGAGCTCGCCTGCTATTGATTCTATATCTTGCTGGTTATAATTACCGTAGCTAAATACACGCAAATCATTATTAGAAAATGTAGCTTGTTGTAACTTTGTTAAGTCAGCAACACGTAATGATTTTGCAGTTTTGATTAATTCATCGGTATCAAAGCTACCCGTACGAGTTAGCTTAGAGTAAGCACCAAAGGCTTGAGCATAAGGAAATTGCTTTTGTTGATTCAATAAGTCACGCGTGTAACGGTCAATAGCTTGCTCGAACGCTTGCGAAGTAGCCTTAACGTTTAATCCACTCAAAGCCTGTTTAAGCAATACATCTTGCTTATCAGTGAACCCATTAAGTGATAATACAAGCCCATTACTTGGTGCAAGTCTAACGCCCATACCGGCTACAGCAGCTTCAGTGCTTAATTGACTTTGCTGAATGTTATATAAATCTGCCCAAACAGAGTAAAGCACTTCAGCACTTATGTCGCTCAGACCCGGTTGTGTATTTATGTAAACCTCAACGAGCCCTTTAGGTTGCTCAGCAAATTTTTGACTTGCTTGACGCCATACTTTTACGCCCTGCTTATCGAAAACAAGCTCTGGGTGTTTTTGCTCTTTAAATTCAGCCGTTTTAATTGCAAAACTTTCAGGTAATAAGTTGTTCACACTAGGAAGCGCTAATTTAAACTCACTTGGCTTATTCCAGCTTGCTATTTCATCATCACTAATGTCATTTATGCGGTATTTGCCGTCGTAAAAGTATAATTGAGAGTCTGTTTCTTCTTGTTGTGAAATGTACCAAATACGCAGTGAATCTGCGTTGAGCTGGTTTAGCACATCATTAACGGCGTCAGCATCAAACTTTGCATAGTGGTAAGGCGCGTTAATCGTGTGATTAAGCGGGTAAACTTGCATGCTGCCTGTTAGAGCACTCACATAGTTAAACTCGTCGCCCTTTTCTAAAAATTTAAATTGGTTATTAAGCGAGGTACGTATTTCGTTAAAATACTTGCTATCAACCCCTTCTTTTTTAATTAAATCAATGTACTGCATAACCACTGCAACAATTGCTTCGCGGTTTTGCATACCTAAATCAGTAAGCTCAATATCGACCGTTAAGGCACCATAGTTTGCATATTGTGTTGGAGAGGCTGATGCCCCTAGCTGTGAAACCCAGCCCTTATCTCTTAGTATTTGTGCTGGGCTACCCGGCATTTCATTGCTTAATAAATATGAAACAAAACGGTTGGGTTTAACAGCAAACTCATCACTGTTGTTAGTAATTGTAAAGTCAAGTTTTAACTGTTTTACATCTTCATTTGGCGAGTAAAATACGCGTTTACCGCCCGCTTTATCAAAATCTAAATTAGCTGTAACACTTGGCTTTTCGATGTTTTTATTTTTAATGTCAGCGAAGTATTTTTGGGCTTTTTGTTCCATATCTGCGATTGGCAAATTAGAAATAAGCGCGACTTTCATAATATTTGACGAATAATATTTCTCGTAAAAATCAACGGTTTCTTGATGAAGCGAACTACCTTCTTTATCGCCTAGTGTTTCTAGGTTACCAATTAAAAAGCGATTTGCCGGATGCTCACCCATCATTTTACGCGCTAATTTAAATTGGCCAAAGAAGTCCAGTTCGCGGCGCATAGACCACTCAGCATTCACTGCGTTTTTTTCTTTTTCTGTGTATTCTGGGTATAACTTAGGGGCTTTAAAAAAGTCAGAAAAACGGTCGAGTCCTTCGTCAAACGCATCGTTATTTATTTTAAACATATAGTTTGTAATTTCGAGCCACGTGTAGGCGTTGTGCGCTCCGCCATTTTTGGTCATAAAATCTGAATACCCTTTTGTATCAGGGTAACGTTCTGTGCCTAAAAACAGCATATGCTCTAAGTAATGCGCCATGCCCTGCTGAGACATAGGATCATGTAGTAAACCCACCCCCACACTTAGTGAAGCAGCAGATTTTTCTGCGCTTGGATCAGACACTAAAATAACCTCAATTTCGTTAGCAAGCTTTAGTGTTTTATATTCTCTATTATCATTTGGGCTAACCACTAAAGTGTCTGATAGTAACGAGGCTTGTGGCGAGGTTGCTACTGATGAAGATGTATTCGAGCAACCGCTGAGAACAGCGAGTGCGATGGCACTGAGACAAATAATTTTTTTCATTTTATTTCCATTAAAAGCATGATGCAAAAAGGTTATGCTAATTCAAAAGCAGGTTTGATAATATAAACTAACACTTTGTACTGAATACTTTCTAGCAGTTAACGCTTTTTTGTGTAACACATTGTGAAAAATGTCTGCATACTGACTAAAACAATAACAAGGAACTACAATGGAAAAAATAATAATACTTGCCATGTTTGTGCAAGTCACCCTGTCTTTGGCTGTAATGATTATTATGGGGAGAAGACGCTTTGCAGCAGCTAAAAATAAACAGTTAAACTTAAACGACTTTGCAACGATGCGATTAGATAACGCAGGTGACCATGTAAGGGTTGCGGATAGAAACTTTACTAACCAGTTTGAAATACCCGTTTTATTTTACACCGGTTGCTTGTTAGCTTTGCAATTAAACAGTGCAAGCGTTGTGGTTGCAATTTTGGCCTGCGTATTTGTAATAACACGCATATTACATAGCATTATTCATTTAGGATCAAATAACGTAAGAGCTCGATTTAACGTGTTTTTAATTGGCTGCGTGTCTGTATTTGCGATGTGGCTTGCGATGATTTGGCGGCTATTTATTTAATATAGGGCGCAGCTATATACTAGCTGCGCAGTTTATATTGCTCTGAATGAGGTTACTTCTTCTTTTTAAGGCGTGGAACAGCTAGTAAAAAAGCACCCAGTAACCATATTAGCGCTCCCCCCGAACTTCCATCTGAGCTACCAGAGTTATCCGCGTCAATCAGTGTATTTTCAACAACGGTCAATCCGGCTGCCGAATTAGGATCGTCATCTAATACAGTAACGCTCTGGATTGTCACTAAATTAGCACTACTAATAGACACATCACTGCTCGCACATTGCTCTGTTGTTATATCGACTACCGGTGTTTCACCGCAATGAACAAGGGCCGCAATTTTATCAAGCGTTTCCTGACTTCCTGCTGTGATTTGTCCAAACACTGTAAACCCACCATTTTGCGTATCAAGTGCCGCACTTCCCCCGCTATTATTAGCCATATTAAAAAACCACTGGCTAGTAGCACTATTAGGGTTGCCCCCTAACTTAGCCATGGCAATAGTACCTTTAACATTAGAAAATACAGGTTCATTGATAACAGCAGGTTTAGTTGTTATGGGGTCAAGCGTGTCTGAAAATGTAAAACCACCGCCTTGAATTACAAAATTGTCTATTGAACGATGAATAACTGTTTCATTGTATGAGTCGTCTTGCACATAACTTAAAAAGTTTTCTACGGTTTTTGGTGTTTGCTGGTCAAATAAATTAATCTCAATTGTGCCTTGACTAGTTTGCATTTCGACTATGGTTGCATGGCTAGCAAAGCTTAATGAAGCGAGCAATGAACACAGTAAACGTTTTTTCATGTTAGTTCCTATTATTATAGTTATTTAAAAATAAGTTTTGTTTAGGTTAATGCTACACACTAAGAAAATCGATAGCATTAAGATAGTTGATACAAATTAGACCGTTCTGGTAACATTTCAATTACACAATATTGATTTATATTTTCTATGAATATGTAAACCGAGTAAATGTTTAACTTTGCTCATTGCTAATTATTAAATAACAGAGATAACGGATACACATGACACACACACCACACACAATTTGCGACTTTGGCCTACACAAAGGCGAAGCATACACCAAACTCCCAGCAAGCTTTTTAAATTGGATGGTTGCTACAAAACACGAAAAGTCACATTACGCTAGCCAAGAACTCAAACGCAGGGAAAATGCGGCTACGAGTCGTAATTAGCCAAAAATATAAATATCTGCCTTTTTTATATTTCAAACTAGTTTAAACTAGCCACCTACAACATTAAGTACAACTTAATACACAGGTATTTTATGCGCATAATTTTTATTTTTTCGATCATTTTGGGTGTACTGGGATGCACATCTGCCACAACTAATGAAAAAACATCTTCTACACAATACTTAACCGTTCTTCATACTAACGATAACCATGGTCGCTTTTGGCATAACGAAAAAGGCGAATACGGTATGGCTGCTCGCAAAACACTACTGGATCAATTACGTAATGAAGCAAAAATAAAAGGTCATGCAGTTTTACTGCTATCAGGTGGCGACATAAATACAGGTATACCAGAATCTGATTTACAGCATGCAGAGCCTGACTTTAAAGGGATGTCTTTACTCGGCTACGATGCAATGGCATTAGGTAATCATGAATTTGATAACCCACTAAGTGTTTTAGCCAAGCAACAAAACTGGGCTAATTTCCCTCTATTATCGGCTAATATAGTGGAAAAGTCGTCAGGTAAAAACGCTTTTGACGCTTATAAAATATTTGAAAAAAATGGCTTAACTATTGCCGTGATAGGTTTAACTACAACCGATACAGCAAAAATAGGAAACCCTCAGTACATTGGTCACTTAGAATTTAAAGACCCTGTTCCAGTAACAGCCAAACTGGCTAAAGAGATAAAAGCAAAATACAACCCAGACATTACTATTGCTGTTACTCACATGGGCCACTTTATTGATGCTAAACATGGCATTAACGCACCGGGGGATGTAACACTTGCTCGCTCATTGCCTGCGAATACGCTTGACATGATCATCGGTGGTCACTCACAAGAGCCTGTGTGTATGGCATCAGAAAATGTAAATGATGATAGTTTTAAACCTGGCTTAGCTTGTAATCCTGATCAGCAAAATGGCACGTGGATAATGCAAGCCCATGAGTGGGGAAAGTACGTTGGTAAGGCTGAGTTCAAATTAGAAAATGGTGAATTGAGCCTACTAGATTATAAATTAATGCCAGTTAATTTATATGTAGAAAAAACAAAAGCTGACGGCACAATAAAAGAAGTACTTGCGAACGAATATATTAAGCCAGACCCGTCTTTAAAAGCGTTTTTAGCTAAATATCAAGCGATTGGTGCTAAACAAATTGAGGGAACTATTGGCTCTGTTGATGCAAGGTTAGAAGGTGATAGAAACAAAGTACGCTATCAACAAACAAACCTTGCTCGTGTTATTATCCAAGCACAAATGAATGTGGTAGGTGCAGATTTTGGTTTGATCAGTGGCGGTGGTATTCGCAGCTCAATTGATGCCGGTGAAATAAGCTATAAAGACATATTAAAAGTTCACCCTTTTAAAAACCGTATAACGTATATGGATTGGCAAGGTGCTGAACTATGGGACTACTTAAATACAGTAACAAGCTTCCCAGCAGACGCTGGTGCTTACTTGCAATATCACAAGCTTTCGTTTGACCGCAAAAATGGTAAGCTTACAAACGTATTTATTAACGGTAAACCGTTCGATAAAAGTAAAACATACCGCATGAGTTTAAATAGCTATAACGCATCGGGCGGTGATGGTTACCCAACTATAAATACGCTAAAAGGTTTTGTTAGCACTGACGAAACTGACGCCCAAGCACTTAAAACATTTATATCGCAACATAGTCCAATAAAAGCGGCTGAGTTTGCTCCTAAATAAACACGGTTAATAATAGGGAAGTAATATTACTTCCCTATTATTTCAACATTTCCCTTTACAATATTTATGAGCCCGTAGCTATGCAGACGAGAGCGAGAGCCTTCTCCATATGCTTTTGGAGGGTAATAAATCTCTTTTTCCTCAGGATATTCATTCAAAACGTCGTCAAGCGAAGCCCTTATTTCACTCAACGTTTTTTCAAGGCTATTATTGAAGTTCGGCCGTTTCCTTATCGTATGCCCTAGCTCTGTTAATCGGGAAAAATACTTGTTGGCAAGTTCAATAAGCTCATCGGGTACATTTTTATTATGATTTAAAATAACATCACCATTAGCTGAACAATACTCAACAAGGGCTAGGTAAAAACACAATGGTTTATTAGCTAATTGAACGCTGTGCTCTTTATCATAACTATGTGAAAGTGTTTTATTGCGTAAATCAATTATGATCGCTAAAGGCATTGGCATTGATGCAACGGAGTTAATACTCTTGTTTAAGCTTAGCTTGCTTTTCTTACTTTCTACCACTTTTAACCACACAGCAACAAAAAGACTGATAAGTAAAAAAAACAAAAAGAAGATTTTATTACTAGGTGTCAAGTAATGCTCATCTACACTAAAAATAATATTCACAGGGCCTTCACTCGTCGCTAAGCTACTGATAAATTGCTTTGCCTTTAAATCGCTGTGAGCAATCTCGCCTGTACTGATATCGATGACACGCAAGTTACTCATTCTTAGATAACTATTTAGTGAGTCAATATAGCCAACTAAAGCGTCTTTATTACCTGCATGCTTATACAGTTCATTTGGCAAATCGAGTAATGGTAAATCTAGTGCAATTTGTTTTTCAATTTGGACCTTTTGCTGCTTGGTAATAAGCTCGGTTTTATTAATCATAGATATATAAAACACAAAAGAAAGCATTAAAAAAACACATGAGGACACTGCTGAAAATTTAAGCCTACTCATTACTTTTACCTATCTTAAAAACAGCTGTATTATTCTCACATTGCCAAAAGGGAGAAACATTTTGATAATAATGGAGTTCTTGGTCTTTAGACATAGCCATTAGGTGTTCTTGTACAGCACATAACAAATCAGTGTTGTTTTGTTGCATTTTTAAATACCAACGTGTGCCTGTTATATTATTGCTAATTGGGGTTATATAGTTTTTTGAGAAACGGTCTTTATCGCTTTCTTTCCAAAACGACGCAATAATATCTACTTTACCGTTGGCTAATAATTCTCGTAGTTCATTATGAGAGCTTGCGTACAAAATATTTAAGTTTGCAATATTTATATCGAGATCTTTAAAGACCTGCTTTGGAAGAATATGACCAGAGCGGCTCGTTGGGTAATCAAGCAGTCCTATTTTTTTGTCTAAAAAATAAGACTTTGAAATGATGGGTTTTTCTTTTGAAGATATAAAAAATGCAGTGTAATCAGAAAAACCAACAACGGGCATATAATCATAGGTAGATTCAGCTTTAAAAGCCGCCATAATGTTGTTTTTTGCGAGTATAAGGTCTGCAATTCCTTTACCTACAAACTCTAAACTGTCTGATGTTTTATATCCCCAATATCCAACAACCGCTCCGTACTGTTTAGCAACAACATTATCATCACATAACTTCTGCGAAAGCTGTGCTGCAATATTTTTAGAGGGTGTAAATACAATCAGTTCATTATCGTTTGCGGTCGCTGTTGTACGACATATTGTTGATGTTTCAATAAGTACAGGAAAAACGAGTTCATCGTCATTTACAATTAATTGACCACACACCCAAGCAAAAACTATTACTATAAACAAAAATGTAACAATTGAAGTTTTATGCAATACCGTATTTTTAATATTCAAGCTAAAGACATCCTAAAATACATTACCTATTCATTTGAACAATTTTAATTACTTATTACAACAAGTAATTTTACCTATACAATCTAAGGCACTGATTTATATTAAATATGAATAAGAAATTATGAATTTTATTGAGTCCTTCCTAATTTCAACAAAAGTAAGGACAATTGGCCTTATTACAACGCAGCAACACCACTCCAAAATCATTAAGGGATCTTTAATGCGTAGCAATGTAAAATATTCGATAACGTCAGCGCTTTTAATTGGTGCCATTTTTACAAGTAGCGATTCACTTGCTTGGGGCCAAAACGGTCACCGTGTTGTCGGTAAAATTGCTGAATCTCATATAACAGACACCACAAAATCAGCTATTCAACCATTTTTAGCGGGAGAATCACTCGCACAAGTTTCAACTTGGCCTGATGAAATGCGCTCAAACCCGGGGAAATTTTGGCAAAAGCAATCCTCTCGTTGGCACTATATAAATGCCGCGCCTAATAAGTCTTTCACAATCAATCACGACCATACCAATAATAAAGAATCGGTTAGCAATATTCTTGAAGGCATCCACTATTCTATAAAAACACTCAAAGATAAAAACAGCAGCCTAGATGCAAAGCAATTTAGTTTACGTTTTTTAGTTCACTTGGTCGGTGATAGCCATCAACCTTTCCATGCAGGAAGAAGCGAAGATAGAGGCGGAAACCGTATTAAAGTGTCGTTTTTTGGTCAAGATACAAACTTACACAGCTTGTGGGATACTAAATTAGTTGAAAACGAAAACTTATCATTTACTGAGTACGCGCAGTTTATAAATACTAATAACAGTGAACTAATTGCAGAATATTTAGAAAGTACACCAACTACTTGGATTGAAGAATCTCATAATTTAGCAAATGCACTTTATAAGTCTACAAATGAAGAAGTTGGCTACAGCTATGTCTACAAAAATACACCTATTGTAAAAACACGTCTGCTACAAGCAGGTGTTCGATTGGCTGGCTTATTAAACGCTATGTTTGACCCTTCAGCTAAAGAGCTGGAAACAGCGTTAAAAAAAGTATCTATGTAATTTGTGACACATAAAACCTACACACGGGGATTTTTTGTAAAGGCTTGTTTTACATTTCACAAGTTTGTCATAAAACATCGGTAGTATGAGCTCGCTAATAGAGTGATTACTCAAAAAAAGGTAAAAAATAGTCAAAATTTGTACTATTTATTAAAAAAACATTGCAGTTGTATTTTATTTGTAACAAACAATTGGGGTACAATAGCGATGGTTTTTAAAATATAAACCTGCATTTAGTTTATTTTTTGAAAACCAAAAAATAAAAATATAAAAATTTAATTATTAACTACACGGGAAAATTAAATGAAAACTCAAATACGCAAAACGGCTCTATCACTTGCTATTGCAGCATGTGTTGGTGTTAGTGGCGCTGCAATTGCAAATGAAACAACATCTGCAATTAAAGGTCAAATCACTGGTCCTAACGGCAACCCTGCTGCTGGCACTAAAATTACAATTTTACACGTTCCTTCAGGCTCAGTTAAAACTACTGAAACTAATGACGCTGGTTATTTCACAGCTAAAGGCCTGCGTGTTGGTGGTCCATATAAAGTAGTTGTAGATTCTGACACTTATGCAGACCAAGAGTTCAATAATATTATTCTTAACATTGGTAACGATTACCCTGTAAATGCTTCTTTAGAGAATATCTCTAACATTGAGCAGATTGTAGTTACAGGTGCTCCTATCAGTGCTATGTCTGGTGGTACAGGTCCTGCGTCTACTTTTACGCTAACCGATCTTGAAAACCAACCAGCTATTAACCGTGATTTAAAAGATATTATTCGTATTGACCCACGTATCACAATCGATGATAGCCGTGGCTCAATCAACTGTGGTGGTGGTAACCCTCGTTACAACAGCTTAACGCTTGACGGCGTTCGCATGAACGATAACTTCGGTTTAAGCTCAAACGGTTACCCAACTATCCGTGCCCCTTTCTCTTTCGACTCTATTGAACAAGTTTCAGCTGAACTAGCCCCTTTTGACGTTCAATACGGTGGCTTTACATCGTGTAACATCAACGCTGTAACTAAATCGGGTGGCAACGACGTACACGGTGGTGTTTTCTTCGATTACACAAGCGATTCAATGAAAGGCGACGAAATTGAAGGTAACGAAGTTGATAACGGTAACTACACTGAAAAGCGTTACGGTTTCAATGTAGGTCTTCCGCTTGTTGAAGATACGCTGTTCTTGTTCACTTCATACGAAAAACTTGAAGGTGTTCGCCAGTTTAACTACGACGGTTTAAACACTGGTAGCGTAACAGCTGATGACATCACACGCATCACTAACATCGCTCAATCTTTATATGGTTACGATGTTGGCGGTATGCCATCTAGTATGCCTGTTGAAGATGAAAAAATCTTAGTGAAATTAGATTGGAACATCAACGAAGATCACCGTGCAAACTTAATTTATAACTACAACGACGGTAATACAATTTCTCAGTCTGATACTGGTTCTAGCCGTGTTTCTTTATCAAATCACTTCTACAATCAAAGCGCTGAGTTTACTTCACTCATTGGTTCTGTATATTCTGATTGGTCAGACGATTTTTCTACTGAAATTCGTTTAGGTAAATCAGAATTAGATGCAACGGTTCAGTCATTAGATGCTGCAAGCAGCTTTGGTGAAATGCAGATTCGTACTGATAATGGCGGTACTGTATTCATTGGTCCAGATGATTCTCGTCAATCAAACGATTTAGATTACGACACAACTACATTTAAAGTTGCTGGTACTTATTACTTAGATCAACACACAATTACTGCTGGTTACGAGTTTGAAGAGCTATCTGTTTTCAACTTGTTCGTACAGCATACAGAAGGTGAGTGGCGCTTTAACTCAATTGACGACTTTGAAGCAGGTCAAGCAGCACGTATTTACTACAACAATGCTGCAGGTACTAATAACCCGAATGATGCGGCTGCAAGCTTTAAATATGCGCAGCATACATTCTATGTTCAAGATGAATACGCATTCACTGACTTAGATGCAACCATTCAGTTTGGTTTACGTTACGACAAGTACACAAGTGATGACGTTCCTAACTTTAACCAAAACTTCACTAACCGTTACGGTTTCAGCAACCAGTCTACATTCGACGGTATTGACTTACTGCAACCACGTGTTGGCTTCCAATGGTATGCAACTGACGAACTTGAAGTTCGTGCTGGCTTAGGCTTGTTCTCTGGTGGTAACCCGAACGTATGGCTATCTAATTCGTATTCTAACGACGGTATTACAAACATTAGTACGCAGTTCCGTGGTGTAGATTTATTCAACACAGCTAACGTAAACGGCGGTACTCCTGGTTTTGACGTACCTCAAGAAATGTTCGATATTGTTGCAAACACTGAAATTGGTGTAGGCGATGCAACTGTTAATGCTGTAGACCCTGATTTTGAAATTCCTTCAGAGTGGAAATATTCACTTGGTGCTACATACACAACTGAAGACGAATACGTAATCTCTGTAGATTACTTATACTCGAAGAAAAAAGACGCTGCATTAATGCGTGATATCGCACTTCAAGATAGCGGTGAAACTACGTTTGATGGTCGTCCTATTTACGAGTCAATCGAAGGCCGTGGTAACGAATATTTATTAACTAATGTTAGTGGCGATAGCGGCGATTCTTCAGTTATCTCTGCAGCAGTTAGCAAAATGTTTGATAACGGCGTTAACTTCAGTTTTGGTTATGCATACACAGATGCAGACGATGTAAACCCAATGACTAGCTCTGTAGCCGGTTCTAACTATGGTAACATCGCGCTTACTAATCCAGGTAACCCAGGTGTTGCGTCTTCAGATTATGAAATTCCGCATCGTTTTACTATGACGCTTGGTTACAAACATGAGTTTGTAGATGGCTTTGAAACACGCTTTAACCTTTACGGTGAAGCATACAAAGGCCTACCTTACAGCTTCACGTTTGACGGAAGTGACCGTAATGTATGGGGCGATAACAACTGGAATGGTAACCGTCAGTTATTATACGTTCCACTTGAAAACGATCCTAACGTTGTATACGACATGTCTGCAGCTGAAATCAATGAGTTCAACGACTTCATTGCATCTGAAGGGCTTAAACGTGGTGAAATCGCAGGTCGTAACCAACAAAATGCTGACTGGTTTGTTAAGTTTAACTTTAAAGTTACACAAGAACTACCAGGCTTTATGGAAGGTCATAAAGGTGAAGCATTCTTCGTAATCGACAATCTTACAAACATGTTAAATGATGACTGGGGCGTGCTTAAGAAAGGTCCTTTCGTAGGTGCAAGCATGATCTCAACATCTATAGATGACCAAGGTCGTTATGTTTACTCAGGCTTTAACGGTAATAACGCAAATACTTCAGTGCAAACTGGTGCGTCATTATGGGAAATGCGTGTAGGCGTACGTTACACTTTCTAATCTAACTTGTTAGACTAGTTTATATGACAAAAGCCCATCATTTGATGGGCTTTTTTATGCCTGTAATTTATTTTTTAGCTTATTAAGTACACTTATTAATAAATCTTGTTCATGCGTGTTTAAAGAAGCCAAGAGTTCTTTTTCCCACTTTAACGCCTCGGGTACTATTTTTTTATACATATCTTTTCCAGCTTCACTTAATGAAAGTATGGCTGCGCGCTTATCCTCTGAATTAATTTGAGTCATTAGCAACTTTTTTTCTACTAATATTTTTATTGCACGCGACACGGTCGATTTATCCATATTTGCCTGCATACATAAATTTTTGGCATTACTTTGACCAAATTGCGCTAAATTCGCCAAAATTCGCCATTGAGGTATCGTTAAGTCAAATTTGCTCTGGTATACCTTAGCAAGGTCATTACTTACCAAACTTGCTACATTAATTAGTTGATATGCTAAAAAAGTGTCTAAATCCAGTTTCATTGTTATCCCGTTAAATAGGTTTACTAGCTGTTCATTTATATTTACATACACATTCATTGAGCAATTTGAAATTACTCTCACTTGAGAGTATCTTAACTTAAATAAATAAAACATAAAACTAGCCTTCTCTCACAGGAGTCAGTAATGGCAGAACAGTTAAAGTACATGACCGGTTTTGGTAATGAGTTTGAAACCGAAGCGCTACCCGGTGCCTTGCCTATAGGACAATTTACTCCTCAAAAAGTTAAGTACGATCTTTACACTGAACAATTTAGCTCTACAGCATTTACAGCGCCTAGAGCCGCAAATCGCAGAACATGGCTATACCGGTTACGCCCTTCGGTAGTGCAAGGTGATTACATCGCTATTGATAACGGCCTGATTCGAACTGCACCTATAACTGAAGCCGTAACACCTCCGACTATGCTTCGCTGGAACCCCGTTGAAATTCCTACAAAGCCAACTGATTTTCTAGATGGACTTATAACAATGGCTGCTAACGGCAGTGCTAATGGGCAATCTGGCATCGGTATTCATGTTTATGTTGCTAACAAGTCTATGGTCGATCGCTACTTTTACAACGCTGACGGTGAAATGCTATTTGTACCCCAACAAGGCGAGCTACTCCTGCATACAGAGTGCGGTAAGCTATGTGTTAAACCAGGTGAAGTTGCAGTCATACCCCGAGGGATGAAGTTTTCTGTTGATTTAATACAATCAACGGCCCGTGGTTATATCTGCGAAAACTATGGTCATGCTTTGGAGCTTGCAGAGCGAGGCCCTGTTGGTGCAAACGGCTATGCCAACGACCGTGACTTTCAATACCCAGTTGCAGCTTTTGAAGATAAAGAAGGTGATTTTGAACTGGTGTCAAAATTTAATGGCAACTTATTCAGCTGTGAGATTAAGCATTCCCCTTTCGATGTTGTTGCATGGACAGGTAATAGCGCGCCTTATAAATACGATTTATCGCGATTTAATGTAATGAACACAGTAAGCTTTGACCATCCTGATCCTTCTATATTTACCGTTTTAACCTCGCCATCAGCTACTGAAGGAATGGCTAATGTTGATTTTGTTATTTTTCCACCGCGTTGGATGGTTGCTGAAAACACTTTTCGTCCGCCCTACTATCATCGTAATATCATGAGTGAATTTATGGGGTTAATTGAAGGTGTATATGATGCAAAAGAGCATGGCTTTGTGCCAGGTGGGGCAAGTTTACATAATTGTATGTCTCCGCATGGACCTGAAGCGGATGTATTTGAAAAAGCATCTAATGCGGAACTGGTTCCACAAAAATACGAAAATACCTTAGCGTTTATGTTTGAATCCCGTTATGTCATTTCACCGACTAAATACGCATTAGAAGGTAAAGAACGTCAACCAAATTACACAGATTGTTGGCGAACAATTAAAAAACACTATTCAGCCAACAAGGATTAATTATGAAGCTTTACAGTTATTTTCGATCATCAGCTGCATACCGAGTGCGTATTGCGTTAAACCTAAAAAAAATTGACCATGAGTTGGCAATTGTAAATCTTTTAAAATCAGAGCAGCTTGAGGAAGGTTACCTAACACTAAACCCACAAGGGCTTTTACCAGCCCTTGAAACAGATGAAGGTGTACTTGGTCAATCATTAGCTATTTTAGAATGGCTTGATGAAACATACCCACAGTCACCATTAATTAGCGGCTCTGCTTGGCAAAAAGCCCAAATAAGAAATTTAAGTTTTGCAATAGCGTGTGATATTCACCCAGTGAATAATTTGCGAGTACTTAAGTATTTATCGAATGAATTAAAAGTAGACGATGATGCTAAAAACACCTGGTACAAACATTGGGTTGAAGTAGGCTTTGATAAAATAGAAATACTACTTGGAGACGACGATTACTGTATTGGGAACAAGCCAAGCCTTGCTGATGTTTGCTTAGTACCTCAGGTATTTAATGCTATTCGTTTTAACGTGGATATGAGTCGATATCCAAAAATTGCAGCTATTTATGAACGATGTAATAAATTAGCTGCGTTTAATGATGCCGCACCGCAAAATCAACCCGATGCGACCTAAATACTGCTGAGCTTAACTTTTGAGCGCGCTATGAATAATCGTAACGTGCTCAATTAAATCTAAACCCAAATCCGTTAAGTAACCGCCATCAGGGCTATCTATAACGCCTTTATCAAATAATCGTTGTGCTGCTTCTATCAAGCTTGCTTCTGCGTCAGAATGTAATTTGATACCCTGCATTTTGCTATCAAGCGGAAACTTTGCAAGTAATGTGAATTCATCTATCATCAGCTGGTTAAATTTCATGTGTGTGTACCTTTTATTGTTCTGTTTATTTTTTAGTGTGTAATATTACACTAGCATGTTTTTTAGCATTACGTACTATTTTTAAAGTCAATTTTAGGAGAATGTTATGCGCGCATTAATAATTCTATCCGCCTGTTTTTTAAGCTTATCACTCTCGTTATTCTGTAATGCCGAGCCGCATAACAGCCGCACTTTTGTGAACGCAAGTCAGTTAACTCAGCACCAAACAATGTGTTGGTACGACGACAAACGCTATAGTGAAGGCGCATTAATTAGCGTTGATACGTTCAATTTACTGTGCGGTGCCAAAAACCCCAACCAAACCAATAGCGTATTAATGTGGTTTAAGCTAAATGAGCAAGGGAAAGTTATTTACCCAAATCGACCTAAAAAGATTACAGTGAAATAGCCTGCTTATTGAATTTAAGCTACAATAAGCATAGTTTAAATAAGCAGTACGGCTATGGATAATCAACCTAAAAACCCACTACATGGGATCACACTAGAACAAATATTGGTCGAGTTAGAGCAGAGACTTGGCTGGAAAATGCTGGGCGAACAAGTAAAAATTAAGTGTTTTACGGATGCACCAAGCATAAAATCTAGCTTAAAATTTTTACGCAAAACCCCTTGGGCCAGAGACAAAGTTGAAGCGTTATATATTCATACAATAAATAACAAACCACTTCGCAAACCAAAAAGCGCACCTCGTAAAACAACAAACAAGGCTCCAGATACAACTGACTTTGTTTGGCCATCAATAAAAAAGTAAAAATATAAATAAAGGCGCACTTTAATGCGCCTTTATATTTTAGTTTCGCTAAATTTCTTTACTGATCACGTTAAGCGATGCTGGCAGTATTTCAATCACAAGCCTATTAGCCGTTTTCACCTCGCCATCAATGACATACTTAATCCCATTATCTGAAGATATTTCGACTTTTTTAGCATTTGTGTGTTGAGAGTTAATGGCTAAATGACTTTGCGTTATACTGCTAAACATAAGCTCGGCAATACTCAGTACCGTAGTGGAATTTTCTTTATTGGGTATAAGCCAATTTATATCAAGTAGCCCATCACTATGATTAGGCTGCCCTCCCCCTTGAGCAAGTAGCGTTGTAAACGGTGCTGCATTAGCAACAACAAAACTACTTGTTGTGATCATTATTGGGTCGTTATCATCCAATTTAACGTTGAGCTGTTGCGATTTTTGTTCAGAAAACGCCTGAAAAAACCCCGTTAAATAAGCAAGTTGCCCAAATTTATTTTTAAACTCGCGGTCAGCTTTTTCAATCATTGCATGTTCAAAACCTATCCCGGCTAAAAGTAGCATTAAATCGTCATTACAATATGCTGTATCTATCAACGTAGATTGACCATCAATAATTAAATCACACGCTTGCTCTACAGGTATAAATTTTGAACTTATTCCCATTAAAACGTGAGCAAGCGCATTAGCAGTCCCGAGCGGAATAATACCTAACTTACAGGGTGTACTAACTAATACGCTCGCAACTTCGGCTACTGTTCCATCGCCACCACAAGCAATAACAATATCAGGCTTTTCTGTAATCGCTTGTTTGGCAAGCTCTATCCCGTTAATGTCAGGACTTGTGGTCATTACGGTTAAATCGTAATAAGTAGACAAACGGGCAATTATAAATTGTTCTTTTTCTTGCCATATTTTTGTACCCGACACGGGATTTGCAATTAAAAATGCACGATTTTTAATTACTAATTCGCCACTTTTATGTCGCTTTGCTAGGTGGCGCAGTTGGCGTTTATTTAGATTAGCGGTTTCACGTGTTTCTTTAATTTGGGCAAGCACATCATGCACATCGGCATGTTTATTTTGACTAAGTAAGTAAGCAGCCATTACAAACACTGAACGACCGCGGCCCAACGCACAATGCACAACCACTTTATTGTTTTTTTGGATTTGATGATGAATCCAATTTATTGCTTGGTTAAGCTGAGAGAGTGTTGGCACGCTATGATCAAGTACTGGAATATTTAAGTAGTTAATACGCTCTTGTGTCGAGCTCCACTCTAAACCGTCAAACTCACAAGTAACATCCAATATAGCGGTAATATTATTGCTTTTTAACGTGTCTATATCCGAGGGAAATAAGCGGCATGCTAAAAAAAGGTTATCGTTAATTTGCTGAATTGGTGGCACTTTATCATGCTTACGCGACCACGCGTTGTAAACTTGCGCCCCCAATAAAAAAGGAATAAACGCCCAGCGTATGTAAAATGGAATAACGCCGTTTTCTCGCTTTCTGAAAATTTTACCTATATTAAAAATGTATGCCCCACTGACCAATGACAGTGATAGCGCGGTCCAGTAAAAAAATAACGAAAAATAAATTGAATGTATTTCCCACCCTACAAAAATAAGTACACACGCTAATATCAAATAACTAATTGCAGCCCACATAAAATCTCCATTTATATTTATTGCTATTCATTAATTAACAAACAGCTTTTATAATTGTATTTGCAATTTACAAGCCACAAAACGGTAAAGCATATGGCACCACTTTTTATTTATGTTATTGATATTTAGTAGCTATTTAAATACCGTCTTTTTTGGTTTGTATGGACTTTGCTCTTTTTACACAATGGGTGTGTTAATTTTTCACACGTATCACAGTAGAAACTCACTAAGTCTTAGCTCCATATTAGTAAATCTGACTCACCAAGCTAATTTATTTTAAGTGTAACTTAGCGTGGCGACTCTGCTATAAACAAAAATCGGCTCAACCATTACAGATGCTTTTCTCTAATATAGTTTTTAAACTCACAGAATCATACCAAATAATAAACTACAGATAGTCATTGCAAAAAAGAGCGAAAAGTATACTGTTGCAAGCTACTTAACTTTTTTGCATCCAAGTTCTAGCCTCAACCGTTTTTAAAAAGAGAATAAAAATAAATAGGATATTTATGGAAAACGATAATTTACTGTCTCTGTTATACGATACATCACAGGGTGATAAGCATGCATTTTCAACCTTGTATCAACAAACAAGCGGAAAGCTTTTTGCCATTAGCTTAAATATGCTTTCTAACAGAGCACACGCCGAAGAAGTGTTGCAAGACGCATTCATTAAAATATGGCATAACGCCTCAGAATACAATGCTTCTAAAGGCACTGTCATAAGCTGGATGATAAGTATAGTAAGGTATAGAAGTCTTGATGCGTTGCGTTACAACAAAGTAAGAAAAGAGCAAACGATGGGAGATGATGACTTTGATATTCAGAGCGTCGATGTCAACTATGACGAAAATACTAAATTAGTAAACTGTATAGAGCAGCTTGAACCCCAGCAAAAGCAGGCCATTCATTTAGCTTACTATAAGGGGCTTAGTCACAGCGAGCTAGTAGACCATATAGAGTCGCCATTAGGCACAGTTAAAAGCTGGATCAGACGCGGGCTTACACAACTTCAGAGGTGTTTAACATTATGAATTATACAAAACCCGAGCTATTAGACGCGCTAGCAGGACAATATGTACTTGGCACACTCAAGGGGCTGGCACGAAAACGTTTTCAGCGCTTGTTACTTAGCTCAAGCAAAGCACGTGAGGCAATTTTTATGTGGGAGCAAAACCTTAATAATCTAGCAAGTGCAATTACACCACAAGCACCTAGCGATTCTGTTTGGGAAAACATTTTGCAAGGTATTGAGTCAAAAACAGTGCCTAGTCAAACAGTGGTGCAAACTAAGCCGTCGATTTGGCAGACATGGTCGTTTATAGCCACCGCCGCGTGTATTGTGTTGGCATTTTTAGTCATTCAACCGGCCAAAGAAGTGTCGCAATATCAGCAAATTGCACTCGTGCAAAACCAAAATAAACAGCCTTTATGGTTTATTGAAGTAAACGAAGATGCATTAACTATTAAAGCCAGTAGTCAATTAGTTGCCCAAAGAGATAAAGATTATCAACTATGGATGATCTTAAAAGGGCAAGATTTACCTGTTTCGTTGGGTATATTACCTAAACAAGGCGGTAAATTTTTGCTAAAAGATAAACGCTTTAACGCTGACGATATCTCACTACTAGCAGTCAGTTTAGAGCCTTTAGGTGGTTCGCCAAACGGCTTACCTACCGAGGTACTTTATACAACCGAACTCGTGTTACTTTAACCACTTGTATGGCTGCTTATATAAGCAGCCATTTTTTATTTAAATAAAATGTAACTTTTTTGCATCCAATCTAAATCCCCCCCCGTTATTAGCTATGACTTCTATTTAAAACTAAAGGAAAAAGTCATGAAAGCTTTAACACCATCAATACTCGCAGTAGTAATATGTAGCACTTTTATTAGCGCACCAAGTAACGCATCAAGTCACCGAGAAGCGCCAAATATTAGTCGCTTTCCGACCTTAGATTCTACCGACTTTTATGTATTTAATAGCTATGAACAAGGAAAAGAAGAGTACGTCACACTAATTGCAAACTATATTCCATTACAGGATGCCTACGGCGGCCCTAATTATTTTGCAATGGACCCAGATGCAACTTACAGCATACACATAGATAACGATGGCGATGCCGTTGAAGACATTACTTTTGCATTTGATTTTCAAAGCATGCTACCAAACGATAATCAAGGTGTGCAATTAGCTGTAGGCCCAGAAGGCAACCAGCGTACTGTTTCTGTGCCACTTAAAAATGTGGGTGGTGTATCAGCCGGTGATAATAGCGCAACTAATTTCAGTGAATCATATACTCTGAGTATGATTAATGGGCCGCAGCGCACAGGTGTTGCAACCTCATTAAATAATACCACTACGGGCACATCAACATTCAGTAAGCCACTTGATTATATTGGTAATAAAACATTTACCTCTAAAGCTGACTATCAAACTTACGCAGATCAATTTGTATATAATGTGTCAATCCCAGGTTGTGAAAGCATGGCACAAGTATTTGTTGGCCAAAGAAAAGATGCGTTTGTCGTTAACCTTGGTAAAACATTCGATTTAGTAAACTACGTACCAGTAGAGGGCGACAGCGCTCCGGGTGCTGGTGATGCAGGTGGCTTCCCTGGAGGTATTACCCAATCGGCTGACAATGACGATCTTGCAGATAAAAACGTGACATCAATTGCTATTGAAGTACCAAAAAGCTGTATTGTAGGCGAAGGTAATGGCGTTATTGGTTCGTGGACCACTGCAAGTTTACCACAAGCTCGTATACTAAACCCGAATGCTAAATTTGCTAATAATGCAGTTAATGGTGGTGCACTTACTCAAGTATCGCGTTTGGGTAATCCACTTGTTAATGAGCTTGTTATTGGCATAAAGGATAAGGATACTTTCTCTACAGCACATCCCAAAGACGATGGACAGTTTTTAGATTATGTATCTCACCCAGCCCTTCCTGAACTTTTAAATATTTTATTCAAGGATGCTGTTAATACGACACTTGGCGCTAACCTCGAAACATTAGCCCCAACAAACTTTCCTCGTACCGATTTAATTACTGCATTTTTAACTGGTTTTGCTGGTGTTAATCAACAAGCAACCGTCACTCCCTCTGAAATGCTTCGTTTAAACACAAACATCGCGGCAACAGCGCAAAGTGAGCAGTCTGCATTTGGTGTTGCAGGAAACGATTTAGCTGGCTTTCCAAACGGCCGACGCCCTGGCGATGATGTTGTTGATATTGCTCTGCGCGTAGTAATGGGTCGTTTATGTCATCCTATTCCTGTTGCAGGCGAAGATACTGACCTAGGCTTATGTACTCCCGAAGATGCAAGCGTTGGTACAGTACCATTTACCGATGGCGCACCTGTTGATGCAACAATGATGGACTCAACCTTTCCGTACTTAGCTACCCCACTTGCGGGCTCTAAATAAGGAGTAAACTAATGCAACACTTAAAAATAACGCATATAGGTATTCTGCTTAGCGCATTAACGCTGGGAGCGTGTAGCAATGATGACGACAATAAAAAGCCGTTGCCTGTGGTTAATACAGCGCCTTCAGTTAACGACATCATGTTAACAACGCAAACGGAGGTAAATATTACCGACTCACTTACAGCCATAGATAAAGAAGGTGATTCACTTACTTATTCATTGGTCAGTGAGCCTTCATTAGGCATGGTAAATATTGACGCTGATGGCAACTTTACTTACACACCAAATAAAGAGGTTACGGGCACAGATAGCTTTACCTTTGGCGTATCTGATGGCGTTAACAGCCAAGTAAGTGCAATGGTTAATATCACTATTGAAGCTTTGCAAGTCGACTTTGCTCAGTTTACTAGCGATGCATTTAACCAAGCACCGAATGCAGAGCCACTCTCTGTAAATGGAAGAGAGTTTACAAATAAAGACACCGATATTAATAATTTAATTAGTAATCAGTAAATAAGCTGACCGGCCATGGATGGCTATTTTAAGGATACAAATATGAAATCACCTCTAGTAAACCTGATGATTACATTAAGCTTAGTGTGCTCATTTGAGCTTTTTGCAGCAGCTTATACACCTAATGACAACGACGTAATAGCAGTCACTAAATCGGATTTAACTGCCTCACTATCGATAAATGAAATAGAAAATCTTGTCAATAAAAGTCAATTCGTTGGACAAACGGAGCATATGCAAGGGATACTCAAAAACAGGCTCGCAGAAATATACTTAAATGAGCCAACGCCACAGGTAGGCTATTTATATGCACGCGTTTTACAAAAAGAGCATTTGTTTAATGATGCGATAAACATTGCTAATAGTGTTTTAAAAATAACGCCTGATCACAGCAACACTCACCTATTGCTGGCTAATTTGTACATGACACAAGGCCAGTTTAAACTTGCAAAACAGCATTGCTTAGCATTAATAACAAGGGTAAGTACATTAACGGCCAGTACTTGTGTATTAGACGTGCAAAGTCAGCACGGTAATTTATTAAGAAGTTATCAATCTTTAGTAAAGCTAACGAACAATAAGCCTATTGGACTCAATACAAAACATGTCCTAGCTGAAATGAGCTTTAGATTACAAAACTACACAAACGCATTAAAGCACCTTGAAAATATAAATTTAGTAAACTCTCCAGTAAGCCTAATTGCTTTATGGGCAGACATACAACTGGGCTTAAACAAGCCACAGCAAGTGATAACCAAATTAAGTAATTTATTAAAAGAATCGCACGATCTAGAAGATGCGCTTTTGCTGCGCTTAGCCATCGCAGAAAAAAAACTAAACACAACACAACACAAATGGCAAAACGCCATGAAGCAACGAGTAGAGCTCAGAGAAATTCGCCACGACAGCTTTCACGCAAGTGACCTCGCCAACTATTATATTCACGTGCAGCCAAACAAATCTAAAGCCTTGTATTGGGCCAATATTAACTGGCAACAAGCTAAAATGAATATCGACCAAGCGCTGATTGTTCAAGCAAAAAGGATGTAAATGTTATGAGAATATTAATACGCGTATTTTCTATTATGTTGTTAAGCTTATTATTTTCAACAGCAGCTTTTGCGCACCAGTTAAGCACCGGCTACATTACGCTTAATAGCAACAATACAGCTCAATACAGCGGCAATTGGGAAATCAATGTTGCAGATTTAGAGCACGTTATAGCACTCGACTTAGACCAAAACGCCAACATTACCTGGTCTGAAATAAAAGCAAAACGCGACTCAATTAACGCATTTATAAAAAACAATCTTATCGCAGAACAAAACGAACAAACTTGCGCACTCACTGTAAATAACAATTACCAGCTAAGTGAGCACTTTAATCAGCCTTACTTGGTATTACCTGTGTCATTTTCGTGTTTAACAAATAACGAGATTACGCTTAAGTATTCAGCCTTTTTTCAAGATGACGCAAATCATAAAGTCATTGTTAATGTGAATAACATAGCACGTGTGTTTAGTATAAATGAGCCTAGCCAAACCTTTAATACTAAGCAGTCGAGCTATTTAGATACCTTTACAGAATATGTGTATCAGGGCGTATTACACATTTGGATAGGCATCGATCATATTTTATTTTTAATTGCGCTATTACTAACTTGTGTTTTAACCCGTGATAAAAAAACCTGGCAGCCCATTAGCTCTAAAAAACACATTATCAAACACACTGCATGGATTGTTACAGCATTTACGCTTGCTCATTCTATAACGCTTACAGCAACAGCGCTTGATTTAATATCTCTCAATACTCGCTGGGTTGAACTAATTATTGCAATTTCTGTATTGTTTGCAGCCCTTAATAATGTTTGGCCCGTTGTTTTGCGTTTAGGCTGGCTGACATTTGCTTTTGGGTTACTTCACGGAATGGGATTTGCGAGTGTACTTGGTGAATTAGGTTTGTCGAGTAACTATCAATTAATGAGCATATTGGCATTTAATTTAGGGGTAGAGATTGGCCAACTAAGTATTTTATTAGTAGCGTTGCCTTTATTAATTGCATTTAGAAAAACCGCTTGGTATGTAAAATGGTTAATGCCTGCAGGGTCTATAGGTATTGCCGTTGTGGCTCTAAACTGGTCTATTGAACGCTTTTGAACATAACTATACCCATTCGCCTAATTAAGTGATCTATTTTGAAGATGGAAAAACGTCTTGATAACTAGGAAAACAATTCGCTATTTAGGTGTTATCGGCAATTTCTACTGCATTGCTCTGCATTCATGCAGTCGTAAATGAGAGTTTTTTAACGTAAATAGCGAGGCGTTTAGCCCCACAAAATGATTAAGTATTATTGCGACTTGGTATTACTTTAAACGGTTGTTAATACTATAAACCCGCTAATATAGCGGGCATATAGTTTATGCATTTTAATAGCACTATTTTAATCTTCAAACGGCATTAACAACGTTTTCATTGCCGGGCGAAGCGCAATTAAAACTGTCTCTTCAGTAAGTTCGGGGTAAAGCACTTTTCGCAAAAGTAAGCCTGCCATTACTGAAAAAATAACATTAATACGGCTTTCTAGCTCTACCTCATCTATGTCTTTTATCACACTGCGTTCACTTATTAGCAATTGGCGCATTCTATTTCGCGCTTGCGTGTCGGCATCACGTAATAGTTTAGCTACCTTTACGTTTCTACCAGCTTCAGCGAGCATTTCTAAATCAACCGCACATTCACCGGTATCCATATGCCTTTGAACGCCGATATTTAAACCGTTCAATAATACTGTGAGCGTATCTTCTGGTTGCCCTTCAAAATGCTCAAATATAGAAAACATTTCTTCCATATCTTTTTCAATAATACTTTCTATAATGGCTTCTTTACTTTCAAAGTAGTTATAAATATGCCCGGCACTCATTCCTGCTGTTCTGGATATTTCAGCCATACCTGCAGCATGAAAGCCTTTACGACGAAAGCATTCAGCCGCCGCAGTTAAAACCTGATCACGACGCGCTTTGGCTATCGCTGGATCTGTCTGTCTTTTAGTTTTCATACAAAGCTCCACTGCCAAGTGATTAGACTCGACAATAAGGCAAATACTTAATCATTTTGAAATACGCCTTTCACTCATAAATAAGTATTTAGCCCTATATAAATCTAGTTAATTAGCTGCAAAAAGGTGTTTACAGCTAAAACCCTTACTTAGTTGGTTTGATCGCTTTTCTCCCAGCCACCGCCCACTACTTTATAAAGGCTAATTTGGCTAGCTAACAAAGCCTGTTGACCCAAAATTTGCTGTTGATGTGCACTGTACCAGCTGCGTTGTGCATCAAGGACTTGTAAATAGCTATCAACACCTTTATCGTAACGCGCCTTTGATAGCGAAAACGTAGACTCTCGGCTTTGTAGTAACATATCAAGTGCACTTAATTGCGTTTGATAGCCTTCGTTATCTGCTAACGCATCGGCAACTTCGCGAAATGCTTGTTGAATTTTTTGCTGATAAGTAACTACAGCAATTTGTTGGTCGGCCTTAGCAACATCTAGCTGAGCTTGGTTTCTGCCCATATTAAAAATAGGTAAAGTAACTGATGGAATAAAACTCCACGTACCCGAACCTGCATCAAATAAATCACTTAAATCGTTAGAGGCAGTACCCGCATTAGCCGTTAAGCTAATACTGGGGTAAAAAGCAGCACGCGCTACACCAATGTTGGCATTAGCGGCCAATAACTGATGTTCTGCTGCTTTAATATCTGGGCGTTGAGTTAATAAATCAGAAGGTAAACCAACCGGTATTTTAGGCAACGCTAATAACGAGTCCAGCACCTTATTTGGCAGAAGTTCAGGGCTTACTGGTTTTCCTACTAATAAATCAAGTGCGTTTTTATCGCGCTTTAATAAACGCTTATACGTTGCAATATCAACCTTTGCGCTGGCAACGGTACTTTTCAATTGCTCTAACGTAATTTTAGATGCTGCGCCTAAATCAAAACTTTTTTGAGTAAGCCCAAGCGACGCTTGTTGCGATTTTAATGTTTCCTCAGCAAGCCCAAGTAACTGTTGATCGGTTGCATAATTAAGCCACGCATTAGCCAGCTCTGCTACCAGCGACACTTGCGTACTGTATTGAGTAAGCTCAGTAGAGTATAAATTTTGCAGTGCTTGTTGAGTTTGGTTACGAACCTTACCCCATATATCTAATTCGTAAGAGGTAATACCTACAGTAGCACTGTATTGCGAGCTTATACTCGCCTCATCAGTACTTGTTAAACTGGCAGGCAGACGCTGGCGAGTGCCCGAACCATTAACATTTAAGGACGGATACAATACTGAGTTTTCTATTTGATACAACCCACGTACCCGCTGCACATTGAGCATCGCAATTTGCAGATCTTTGTTGTGCTCAAGGCTTTGACCTATAAGCACCTGTAATTTTTTATCGCTAAAAAACTGCTGCCACTTTAATGTGTTAACTGTGGCTTGCCCTGTTTGAACTGAATACTTTTCGGGTACTGGCAGCGCCAAATTTTGCTGTTCAGGTGCCAACTGGCACCCACTTAAAGCAGCCAACGTAAGCACACTCAACGAAAAGGTTTTTATATGCATTATGCTATCTCCTCGTTAGTGTTTTTTTCTTTTGCAGGGAATACACGGCGTACTAATACAAAAAACAACGGCACAAAAACAACAACCAAAATAGAAGATGCGAGTGTTCCACCAATAATTGAAATGCCTAATGCGTTTTGCGCACCAGAGCCTGCACTTGATGCAATGGCGAGTGGAATAACACCACAAATAAAGGCCATTGAAGTCATTAAAATTGGGCGTAAACGCAGTCTTACTGCAGCCACAGCCGCTTCAACTAAATCAAGCCCTTTGTCCATTTTATGGATAGCAAATTCCACAATTAATATGGCATTTTTAGACGCTAACCCTATCGTAGTTAATAAGCCCACTTGCAAGTAAATATCGTTTGATAATCCGCTACCCAATGCAGCCATAGCAGCACCAAATATACCTAACGGAACAATCATCATAACCGCAAACGGTACCGACCAACTTTCATAAAGAGCCGCTAAACATAAAAATACAAATAACAACGACAAACCATACAATAAAGGTGCTTGGCCGCTGCTAGAGCGTTCTTGAAATGAAATACCGGTCCATTCAGACGATATACCATTTGGCAGCTGTTTTACCAAGCGCTCCATTTCATCCATTGCTTGTCCTGTGCTGTAACCAGGTGCAGCGGTTCCTTGTATTTCCATTGCTGAAAAGCCATTGTAACGCTCTAAACGCGGCGAACCATAAGTCCAATAGGCCGTTGCAAAGGCAGAAAACGGAACCATATCACCCTCATTATTACGTACATACCACTTATTTAAATCTTCAGGCACCATTCGAGATTCAGCATCGCCTTGCATGTATACTTTTTTAACACGCCCACGGTCAATGAAGTCATTTACATAACTACTGCCCCAAGCCGTAGCAAGGGTGTTATTAATATCGGTTTGCGACACACCCAATGCTTGTGCTTTAGCTAAATCGGTATCGAGTTGTATTTCTGGCATATCTTCTTGACCATTAGGGCGTACACCAGCCAATATCGGGCTTTGGCTTGCTAAACCTAATAGTTGATTACGTGCTGCTAAAAGCGCATCGTGGCCCAAACCTACACGGTCTTGTAAAAATATATTAAAACCATTTGCTGTTCCCAGTTCTACAATTGCTGGTGGTGGAAAAGCAAACACAAACGCTTCTTTAATACTGGAAAAGTACCCCATAGCTTTACCTGCTACACCTTGCACAGATAAATCATCACGTTGGCGTTCATCCCAATGCTTAAGATTAACAAACCCTATTGCTGAGTTTTGGCCAGAACCTGCAAAGCTAAACCCGGTAACAGTAAAAATACCGTTTACTGCTTCAGATTGTTCGTTCAAGTAGTGGTTTTCTACTTTTTTAACCACTTCAAGTGTTTGCTCGGTTGTAGAACCCGCAGGTAACGAAACTTGGTTAAATAATATGCCTTGGTCTTCATCTGGTAAGAATGCGGTGGGTAAATTTGAAAACACATAAGCCATTCCACCTACAATTAAAAAGTATATAACAAGGTAGCGTTTAGCATGTTTGATCATACGGCTCACAAAGCTTTGCGCACCCGAATTTGTTTTGTCGAACCCGCGGTTAAACCCTGTAAAAAATTTACCAAATAACGACTTATCATTATGAACATGGCTAGGCTTCAAAAGCGTTGCACACAGTGCCGGCGTAAGTATAAGCGCCACAAGTACCGATAAACCCATAGCAGAAACAAGGGTAATTGAGAACTGACGATAGATTATGCCCGTCGAGCCGCTAAAAAAGGCCATCGGAATAAATACAGCAGAAAGCACCATTGCAATACCAACAAGCGCGCCTTTAATTTCGTCCATTGATTTGCGGGTTGCATCAAGCGCTGAGAGTTTTTCTTCGGTCATCAGTCGCTCTACGTTTTCTACAACAACAATGGCATCATCAACTAGTAACCCGATGGCAAGCACCATGGCAAACATAGTCAATGTATTAATTGAGTAACCGAAAGTGTATAAAATACCAAACGTACCCAGCAATACCACTGGCACTGCAATTGTTGGAATAAGCGTTGCTCTAAAGTTTTGTAAAAACAAGTACATAACAACAAACACCAACACAACCGCTTCTATAAGCGTATGAATTACTTTTTCAATTGAAAGCGCCACAAATGGTGTAGTGTCGTAAGGCACAACCGCTTCAAGTCCCTCAGGAAAAAATGGCTCTAATTCGGCAATGGCATCTTTTACACCCTGCGCAGTATCAAGCGCGTTGGCGCCACTGGCCAATTTAATCCCTAAGCCAGAAGCTGGTTTTCCATCATAACGCGCGACAACCCGGTAGCTTTCACCACCTAGCTCAACACGGGCAACATCACTCAACTTTACAAAAGAGCCATCTGCATTGGTTTTAACTAAAATATCTCTAAATTGCTCAGGAGTTTGTAAGCGGCTTTGCGCGGTCACAGTCGCGTTGAGTTGCTGTCCCGCCACCGCAGGCATAGCACCTAGTTGCCCAGCCGACACTTGTGCATTTTGAGCACTGATAGATGCACTTATATCTGCAGGCGTTAATTTATAGTTTTGAAGCTTAGCCGGATCTAACCAAATACGCATTGCATACTGCGAGCCAAATAACTGAACTTCACCCACACCTTCAACACGCGAAACAATATCTTGCACGTTTGATGACACGTAGTCGCCAATATCAATGTTGGTCATGCTGCCATCTTTAGACATAAACGCATAAACCATCAAAAAGTTACGGGCTGACTTTGCAACCACAACACCTTGCCTTTGCACGGCTTCAGGTAATAGTGGCGTTGCAGTAGCTAACTTGTTTTGTACTTGAACCTGAGCAATATCAGGGTCGGTTTCAGCGCTAAACGACAGTGTGAGCGTTGCTGAACCGCTAGACTCTGACGTTGACGACATATATAACAAGCCATCTAAGCCTTTCATTTTTTGCTCTATCACTTGTGTAACAGTATCTTCGAGCGTACGCGCCGATGCACCTGGGTAGGTAGCCGTAATACTTATTGCTGGCGGCGCGATAGACGGATACTGCGCAATAGGTAAACTTTTAATTGCTAATATACCTGCTAGCATCACTACTATGGCAAGTACCCAAGCAAATATAGGTCTATCGATAAAAAATCGTGACATGTAAATTCTCCGTTATTGCGCTTTAGCAGTTTGAACTTCAGATGGGCTAACTGGTGCGCCTGGGCGAATTTTTTGTAGCCCTTCTACAATCAGTTTATCGCCTTCCATTACGCCATCAGTTACAAGCCAATTAGATCCAATGGTGCGGTCTGTTTTCAAAACGCGGCTCTCTACAGTATTGTTTTTGCTAACAACCATTGCGGTAGGTTCACCTTTCGAGTTTCGACTAACACCGCGCTGTGGAACTAAAATAGCGTCGTTTTTAACACCTTCAACAATTGAGGCGCGAGCATACATCCCTGGAAGTAGTAACTTTTCAGGGTTAGGAAATTTAGCACGTAATGTAACCGACCCTGTACTTGGGTCAACTGTCACCTCAGAGAACTGTAAAGTGCCTTTATGAGAATATAAAGAGCCATCTTCCATAGTGAGTTCAACATCGGTTTGACTGGTTGAATCCACACTTAGGTCGCCCGAAACAATCGCTTTTTTAAGCTTGGTTAATTCGCTACTCGACTGCGTTAAATCAATATAGATAGGATCAAGTTGTGTAACTGTTGCCAAAGAAGTGGCTTGGTTGGCACTTACTAACGCACCTACGGTGACATTCGATTTACTAATTTGCCCACTAATAGGCGAAGAGACATGACTGTATTCTAAATTAATTTTTGAGGTTTGCAGCTGCGCTTGAGCAGTAAGGAGTTCTGCTTTTGCTTGCTTGTAGGCTGCATCAGCCTCGTCGTAATCTTGCTGGCTAACCGCTTTAATTTTTAATAATTCACTATAACGAGACGCTTTAGCTTTACTGCTTGCAATGCTTGCTTCAGCGCGGGCAACAGCAGCTTCACTTGCCGCTAAGTTGGCTTCAAAAGTAGCAGGATTAATTTGGTAAAGCGCTTGACCTTTTTCTACTTGAGACCCCTCGGTAAATAAACGTGATTGCACAATACCGCTTACTTGCGGGCGTATTTCTGCAATTTGAAATGCACTAATACGTCCAGGCAACTCTTGCCTTAAAGTTAGCGATTGTTTTGTAAGCGTAATAACCCCTACCGGCACAGCTTTAGGAGCAGCTGCCTGCGACTGCTCTGTCACTTGGTCACAACCAGTCAACGCAACTGAACCTATGAGAATTGAAAATACAAATAAAGCGGTGCTAGAACGCTGCATGTTAAATACCTTTAATTTAGAGTGAACGATCATTCTAAATTAAATGTTAGTGAGAATACATCTTAATAAGCTGATCTTTACACAAAATTACACTCAATTATGCGACCTCATACTTAATCACGAAGTAATGTTAATAAGGCTTTTATAATAAATATTTGCACCTACAAGCTAACTATAGTGCTCAGCGCACTGTATTTTTTAAAAATAGAAAAGTACTTACGCAAAAACCTTCTTTGTTTAAATTAAAGCCTAAAAGTAGATAGTGAAGAGATTTAGATATTATATTTCAGTTAATTAGGGGGTGAGCCATTTAGCCAGATACCCATTAGGCTATAGCCAAATACAATTGTTATAACGAACAAATTTATAAACTTTCATTAACAAAAAAGCCAAGGCGAACTTGGCTTTTTTATTCATGACGTGGTTAAGCGTTTATAAAGAGATTAGGATGGCAAGCTTTAAACTAATCTAGATACAAGCAATTGCTCTACACGAATACCTTCAACATCAACAACTTCAAATTTAAAGCCCGCATAACTAATGTGTTCAGCGCGTTTTGGTATACGCTTCATTGTGTAAATTAAAAAGCCTGCCACCGTCTCAAAATGTATTTGCTCTGGGAACTCGTCTATATCAAGCACTTTAGCTAAATCGGTAATTGGCGTCAGCCCGTCAACTAACCAAGAGCTTTTATCTCGCTCGATTATTAGTTCATCCCCTTGGTGAGTTATTAAATCTCCCATAAAGCCTTTCATTAAATCTTTTACAGTAACAATACCAACAAGCAGCGCGTATTCGTTTACTACAATAGCAAATGGTTTAGCGGCGCTTTTAAATGCATTTAATGCCTCTGACAAACTTAATGTTTCTGGTAAGTAAAATACGTCAGTATCAACTAATTCGTCATTGATATTAGCGGCTTCACCTTTAAGTACTTGGCGTAAAATATCTTTTGATTCAACAGAGCCATGTAATTTGTCTAAGTTACCCGACACAACTAAAAAATGATTGTGCGGGTGATCAATAATTTTGGTCGCAATGTCATTACTGCTTTCGTTTAAATCGAAATACACAATTTGGTCACGCGGGGTCATTACGCTTGATAAAAAACGAGCTTCTAAATCAAACACATTACCTATTAAGTCATACTCTTGCTTTTGCAAACTACCATACTCAGCGCCAGCTTCCATCATGGCAACAATGTCTTCTGTGGTTACATTATCTTCACGCTCTGCGGGAACTTTAAACAGTCGCAGTACAAAGTTAGTCACGCCATTAAAAAACATGACTAAAGGCGTTAATGCAAATGTAACCCAACGCATTATGTTAACGACCTTAACGGCGACAGCTTCTGGCATGATCATCGCTAATCGCTTTGGCATTAAATCGGCGAATAAAATAAATAACGAGGTAATAGTAAAAAATGAGAATAAAAAGCTAATTTTCTCTACATATGCACCCTGATAAAATAAAACCAATACTTTTTCAACGTATGGCGATAACGCTTGTTCACCTACAATGCCACCTAAAATAGCGATAGCATTAAGTGCTATTTGTATCATGGCGAAGAACGCGCCCGGATTTTCTTGCAGTTTTAATACTGCAGCTGCATTTAAACTGCCTTCGTCTGCCATTACACGAAGTTTTATTTTTCGTGACGCTGCAATTGCTATTTCCGACATAGCAAACAACGCACTGATCAAGATCAATAGACTAATCCCGATTAAATCACCCATTTAACGCTCCAAAAAGTTAGCGCTTTTTATATAAAAAGCAGCTGATTATAGTCGCTTTTTTAATCGCAGCAATTGATATTTTTACTTTGTGTTTAAGTTTTTATTATTCAGCTAGTTAAATGATTTTTAGCCACTAATTAAGAGAGGAGGTTTGTCTAAATGCAAACTGTAACTGTGTAATTAACGACTCATCCATATTTATGTTACACGCAAAATATAATGGAGATTGAGCCGTATTTAAATCAAGCACTGGCTCGAGTAAATTTAACTTTGGTGATGTTTTGAGACGGTAATTAAATTGTTTTTTACTTAAAATGACAAAATCAAGAATGTCACGGCGTGCACTAATTAGCTTATCTATTTTATCTAAGTTATCAATCAGCAACAGATGCCGGGTTTCGTTAAAACCGCGTTCAAGTAAATAATGATGGCTAAAGTTATCTCTTAATACTGCTATTTTATAGCGCTTGGCATCATGTAAAGTCTTTAACTTTATGCCTCGAGATTTCAGCCCATAAATCGCTGACTCAAACTCTTCAAGTTCAGCTATCCACACAAAGTTATTTTCTCTTGGTGGCAAACGAACAATTGAGAAAATACAGGTGTTTTTATCTCGAAGGGCTGCGTTATAAGACACACTCCAATTGTTAGCCGACATAGTGTAACTAATACCAGCAGCATTAAGGGCGTTTTTTACCTTTTCTACAGAGCGACCAGCCAATTGCTTGTTTGCATCGAGATATTGAAAGTCAGGGAAAACTTCCGTAACTATATTAATTTCGTTAGCATGCGCAATAGGGTATAAAAAACAAAGTAAAAAAACGAATCCCTTCATTGGGTAAAAGCCTCAACTAAATTAGTGCAATTATTCAATAAATATAGTTGAGGCTTTGTAGACTGCTAGTTTTGAGTATTTAATAAAATAAGATTAAGTCAATAGTATTAGTTTTTAAGCACTTATTTATTCATCGCATTAATTAAAAACGCTGAAATTTTTGCGCCTTCTTTTAATGTTGTCTCAGAACTTGCTTGGCCCACAAGTGAACTGTCGGTAAATGGTGCTATTTCCATCATATCAGCGCCCGTAATAGGAAACTCATCGGCAATGGCCGATAAAATGTCTAGCGCGTGCTTTGGTGTTAAACCGTTATCTTCCGGTGTACCGGTTGCAGAAGCAAATTCGGCATCGAGTGCGTCAATATCAAAACTTACATACACTTCATCAACATTATCCGCTTTTAGTTGCGCGATAGTCTCTGCAGCAACAGCGGCTGCACCGCGTTCAATAATTTCATGCGCCCAATGTTGCTTAACCCCAAATGTGTTTTCCCAGTGTGATTTTGGTTTTCCACTTGAACGTATACCAAATTGAATTAAGTGATGGGGTGCAGGTAAAAACTCCAAAATATGTGTACACCAAGAGCCAAAACATAAATCTATACCCAAGCGCTCCACAAGCAAATCGGTGTGCGCATCAAAATGAATAATAGCTGTGCGCTTACCTTGCTCACGTTTAGCTTTTAAATACGCTTTGGTTAATGGATAACTAATAGAGTGGTCGCCACCAATACCAAAAATACCCTTATCTTTGAACGTCGCGTAAAAGCTGTCGCACACATCTTCAGTAATTGATAACGGACTTACGTAGTAGTCGTTATTTTCGTTTCCGTATAGCGCTTTTTGGCAATTAGAGATAGTTGCGTCGTTTAGGTATTTGTCATGTAACAAATGCGGAATAACACGCACATCGCCTAAGTCGAACGAATGACATTCAGGGTGCTGATCAATTAATGCTGAGCGAACAAACAAAGGCCCCCAATTGGCACCACGTAAAATACCGCCACCACAATCAGAACTAATTCCAAGCATGACCGCTTTATGGGGAGAGTGAGGCAACTCATTTAACGATTCGCGCCATAGCTTATCTACATTTTCGGTTTGACCATACAGTTTATTTCGAAGTGCCGCTTTTCGCTCTTTTGCAGTATTAACGGTAAAAACACCATCGCCAGGAGCACATAAGCAGTGCTCTACTTTACTATTAAATGCTTGAATTTCTTGACTCATAATAAATCCTTATGAATTGTTCAGTGCGTATTTTAGTGATTATTTATGCAAAACGATTAAACAGGCCTAAACTTTAAAAAATTAAAAATTAAAAATTTTCTTTGTCTGTATCATTAAAAACCCTTTCAAAACCAACTTAAAATAAAAACATAAGAAACTGATATTTAAAAACTTTTAATTAATGCAGGCAATCATCATTTATGACTAACCACTTAGTGAGTGATACTTATAATGCTTGCGCACACAAGTCAACCGCACAAGTAAACCAGCAATCCATGGGTGTGCTTGAATATTCATAGTTGATGAATAAAATACGCTAAAGCCCTATTTTACTGGCTTAAACAAGCACTCAATTATATTAATACGGACATACGTCCTGTACTTAAGAAAGGTTTCTAGCAATTATGCTAGATTGATAAAAATTATTTTAAAAAGGCTTAGATATGGAAAAGGTATTTCACTTAGGACTATGTATTGACGATCTACAAGGTGCAAAACTTGCGATTGTGCCCGGTGACCCAGATCGCGCTGCACGTATTTCTCAATTCCTAGACAACCCAACCTGCCTTGCTCAAACACGTGAGTTTCATGTTTATCTAGGTCAATTAAATGGCCACTCTGTGGTTATATGCTCAACCGGTATCGGCGGCCCATCTACATCGATTGCAGTAGAGGAACTTGCTCAATTGGGCGTGCGTCAATTTTTACGTATTGGTACTACGGGTGCTATTCAGCCGCACATTAATGAAGGTGAAATTTTAATTAGCCAAGCGTCTGTACGTTTAGACGGTGCAAGCCAACACTTTGCACCACTAAGCTACCCTGCTGTGTCTGATTTTTATGCAACACAAGCCATGGTTGAAGCTTGTAAAAACTTAAACATTGACTTTCATATTGGTATTACTGCATCTAGCGATACATTTTACCCGGGCCAAGAGCGCTACGACACACACTCGGGTTATGTACCAAAAGCATTCCAAGGTAGTTGTGAAGAATGGCAAAAGCTGGGCGTAATGAACTACGAAATGGAGTCGGCCACATTATTCACTATGTGTGCAGCTCTTGGCTTGCAAGCTGCCTGTGTTGCCGGTGTATTAGTTAACCGTACTCGTCAAGAAATTCCTAACGTTGACCACGGTGAAATAGAAAGAAAATCAGTGGCTGTTGTATTAGAAGCCGCTAAAGTGTTACTAGATTAATTTTACTTAATAAGTAAAATTAATATGTAAAAGCACAGCTTATTAGCTGTGCTTTTTTGACTCTACTTAAGCGCTGCACTAATTATTTTTAGCTCTGGCAAATCAGTAAATCCCGATAGTACCGCCTTCGAAACACCCGCTTGATTTTCGTGCCCTTTAGTTTCTAAAAGTGTGATGCCTTTCACCGTCTTTTTATCAAAACTAAGACCAGCTAAAAAGAACTGACTCAACGCGCTTTGCAAAGGCGATAAACTTGGGCTATAGGCTGCGTTTTCTGCATAACTGCCGTAAAAATCCCCATTATTAAATGTACTTAACTTGACCGCACTAAAATTTTGACTGTACGGTACATACGCATTTAACGCAAAGCCAGCAAAAGTCTCTTCGATCTGTTTGTCATCAAAAACCGCAAGCTGAGGCTTTGGGTTAAACAAGCTAAATTCGTTACCCAAATCGGTTGGTCCAAACGAGTGAGGTAATAGCTCTGCCAATTTAAAATGTTGACTTGGAAGTAAAATATCAAATTCTTTTGCATCGGCTAATTCATTCATAAATTGGCGACAGTAGCCACACGGAGCGTCGCTTATAGCAATTTTAAGAATTTTTTTAGCGCCATTTAACCAAGCATTATTAATGGCAGACTGTTCTGCATGAACAACGAGACTCAGTGCTTGGTGATCAAACTCTACATTAGCGCCAAAATAAAAATTAACTTGTTGCTGATCATCTAGAGCTTTGACAATAGCACCCACATGAAAATGTGATACTGGAGCTACTGAAAACTCAGACGCTAAAGGTACTAAACCTTGTAACAGTGAATCGACAGAAACATTAAACTCTTTGCAAAGCTGTTCAATGTTGTTGGTGTTTAATATGCCGCGTTGCGACTTTAATTGGCTACGTAAGGACGCGGTTTGCGCTACGTTTAACGTGATATGAGAATTTGTAAGGGCTGTATCTTCTTGTACAGTAAAAGTTGCTGAAGCCATAATGTATTTTAATTATTCAATGGCTAAGTAGTTTAAAAGTTTAAGAGCCAAATTGCTAGGGCCTGTTGACCTTTCAGGCTTAAAACTTGTTCAAACTAGAGACAATTTAATCGTGGCGCGAGGTTTGTAACCTAGTGGGCTAAGTAAAACCGAGCAAAGCTTCCTCGGGCAACGCGTGTTTGGTATTCATGCTGCGTTATCGCCTATTTATCGGGAATAAACACACTGCATAGGCGCTGCCTTGCCTAAGCACCAAATACACTGCTGAAAATTTAACCGCGAAAGGTAAATAGACCTTAGGTTATTAAACACAAAAAAAGGGAACACGGCGTGTTCCCTTTCTAAATAACAAACGTTAACGATTAACCAGTATTACGCATACCTGCAGCAATACCCGTCATAGTGATCATTAATGCATTATCGATATCACCTTCGTTGTGCTCCTCGTTAGAGCGAGCACGTCGAAGCAATTCAACCTGCAAGACATTGAGCGGATCGGTGTACGGGTTTCGTAAACTAATCGACTCTTTTATCCAAGGCTGAGCTGCAAGTAAGCTTTTTTGCGGGCTTAACGACTGCACAAGCTCAATGGCTTCTTCAAGCTCTTTTCGCAACGTTACACCTAACGGCTTGTACATATCTTCCACCAGCGCATTATCATAGTGCTCACTTAACCAGCTATCGGCTTTACTAAATACCATTTCAAGCATTTCTAAACGAGCTCTAAAAAATGGCCAATTGAGGCTCATTTCGTTTAGTGTTTCTAAGCCATATTGGTCTAGTGCCTTTTTTAAGCCTGTTAACGCACCTAACCAAGCAGGCAACATTAACCTGTTTTGACTCCATGCAAAAATCCATGGAATAGCACGTAAACTTTCAACGCCCCCATTAGGGTTGCGTTTTGCAGGGCGAGAGCCAAGCGGAAGTTTAGAAAGCTCTAATTCTGGCGTTGCCATTCTAAAGTAAGGAACAAAGTTTTCGTCGTGGCGAACAACATTGCGGTAATGCTCACACGACTGCTCACTAATAAGCTTCATAACTTCGCGCCATTGTGGCTTAGGCTCTGGCGGTGGTAATAAGTTACTCTGCAGTACTGCCCCTGCATATATATTTAGGCTTTGTAGTGCTACATCTGGCAAACCAAATTTAAAGCGTATCATTTCGCCTTGCTCTGTTACCCGTAAACCGCCTTTAAGTGAGCCTGGCGGTTGCGAATGCAGTGCTTGTGCAGCCGGTGCACCACCTCGACCAACAGTCCCTCCTCGGCCGTGGAATAACACAAGCTCAATGCCGCGCTCGTCTGCAAGCTGCACGAGTTTATCCATTGCTTCGTATTGGGCCCAACCTGCTGCCATCATACCGGCATCTTTAGCCGAGTCTGAATAACCAATCATTACATTTTGCGTATTTTGAATATGGCCGCGATACCACACGTTATCGAGTAATGTGGTGATCACGTCGCTACCATTATTTAAATCGTCTAATGTTTCAAATAATGGGGCAACTGGCAATTCAAAACTACAGCCGCTTTCTTTTAGAAGAAGCTGAACAGCTAAAATATCGGATGCAGTGCGTGCCATTGAAATAATATACAAACCAAATGTTTTTTCATCTTGCTTTGCAATTACATCGAAGGTGTCGAGCACTTCTTGTACATCAGGGCTTGGTTGCCAATGCTTAGGAATAAGCGGACGACGCGAATTAAGCTCCGCTAGTAAAAATGCTTGCTTGTCTTGCTCTTGCCACTGGTTGTAGTCCCCTAACCCTAAATAACGCGTAAGTTCAGAAAAAACGTCGCTGTGGCGCGATGAGTCTTGACGTACATCTAGTTTTGCCAAACGTAGGCCAAAACTGTTTAAACGATGCATTAAATCAAGTAGTAAGCCATCGGCAACGACTTTCATGTTACATTTTAATAGAGAACGATAGCACACCTCAATTGGGTGCTTAAGCTGGTTAATATCAGTAACAAGATCTTGTGCGTCAGTGCGTTTGTGTTTAATTTTTGCACCTAAATGTGCCACTGTTTCAGACACTTCGCCTTTAAGCTTTTTAAGCACAGTGCGGTAGGGTTCAAAATCTTGGCCTGCCAACTCAATGAGTTCGTCGCTAGCGTCAGACATAGATAGCTCAGCGCATAACGTATCAATATCTCGGCTATATAAATCAAGCGCCATCCAGCGACCATGGTCAAGAACTTGTGAAGTAACCTGTGCAGTAACAAATGGGTTACCGTCTCGGTCTCCACCCATCCAAGAAGTGAATTCAATTGGGCTGTAGTCAATGGGCAACTCTAGACTTAACTGCTCTTTAGCATGCTCCGAAAACTCACGTAAAAAACGCGGTACAGCATGCCAAAGGCTATTTTCAATAACTGCATACCCCCATTTAGCCTCATCAACAGGCGTTGGGCGCGAACGACGAATGTCGTCTGTATGCCACGCTTGGCTTATTAACTGAGCAATTCTATTTAAAATAGCTTCGCGCTCATGTTCCAAGTTATCTTTTCGCTCAAGCGATGCTAAACAATCGCTCAACTCAACGTGCTTGTTAATAATTGTACGGCGTGTAACCTCTGTGGGGTGGGCCGTTAGTACTAAATTAATGTGGAGTTTTGAGAGTGTGTCAGCAAGGTGGTTAGAGTCTAACTGACCTTCTTGTGCTTTAGCGGCTAACGTTTTTAATGTTTGAGTGAGAGGGTTTTGCTGGCCAAGACCAGCGTCATTAAAACGCGATACAGTATGAAACTGCTCTGCCACATTGGCTAAATTTAAAAAATGATTAAATGAACGGGCAACCGGTAAAAGCTCTTCATCACTAAGGGCATGTAATACTTCAATTAACGCCTTGCGATCGTCTTCATTACCACTGCGAGAGGATTTTGATAAAGCGCGAATTTCTTCTACTTTATCTAAAATTGCTTGGCCTTGGGCATCTTTTATAGTTTGACCTAATAATTGTCCAAGTAGACCTACATTACCTCGCAGGGCGGCATATTGTTCACTCATTTCTCAGTCTCCTTTGTTTCATGGAGGACTATTAATATCATTAAGAGCGCATATTTAATAGATCCATTTGCAATGTCATGTCGTAAAAAAGTATAGATAAAATAATCACAAAGCACTGATATGATCATTTTTTACGACGGTAACTGCCCACTTTGCAGCACTGAAATGCAACAGTTAAAACAAGCAGATAAACACAGCTTAATTACCCTTGAGGATTTAAATGCTGCTGATTTTAGCGAGCGCTACAGGCATATAAACAAAAACCAAGCACTTACATACCTACAAGCGCAACTAAAAAATGGCGAGTTAATTTATGGGCTAGACGTAACGTATCAAGCGTGGAAAACAGTTGGAAAACACCGCTGGTTGAAAATTTTTCGCTTGCCTGTTATTCGTATTTTTGCAGATTGGGGCTATATTTTTTTTGCAAAACATAGGCACTCTATAAGCAGGTTTTTAATGCCTAATACCCAGTGCAACAACGGCCAGTGCGCCATAAAATCAAAAGGAAAAAAATGAAGACAATTATTCTTTTTGGCGCTAGTAGCGCGATTGCTAAAGCCTACGTGAAGCACCTTCAAAACCAAACAATTGAATTTAACATTGTATGCGTCAGCTCAAGTAACCATGTTCCACAACACAGTAACAACATTACTTTTTACAATACTGATTACTCTACTGACAGCTTATTTGGCCTTACTCAACATTTAAAAGATGAGCAAGCCGACATACACCAGGTAATAATGTTCAACGGTAAGTTACATAACTTCGAGCACATGCCAGAAAAAAAGCTTGAAGACATCAACGCTGATTATTTTAATTTGTTACTAAACGCAAATACGCTTACCCCATTGCTCTGCTTACAAAGCGTTTTGCCTTTAATCAATCATAAAACGCACTGCACTATAACCGCGCTAAGTGCACGAGTAGGTAGTATTAACGACAACAAAATGGGAGGCTGGTACAGTTATCGAGCATCTAAATCAGCCCTTAACATGTTATTTAAAACTGCTGCAGTAGAGCTTGCTCGTCGTGCAAAGAACACCAAGCTTGTGCTATTTCATCCTGGTACAACTGACACTGACCTGTCTAAGCCTTTTCAAAAAAATGTACCCGAAGGCAAATTGTTTACACCTGAATTTGTAGCACACCAACTTTTTGACTTAACAAATAACAACCCTGATTTAGAACTAAATGGCGAGCCAGCTTATTTAGATTGGCAAGGCTCAACTATACCGTGGTAAGGATTTAAAATGCATTTTACTAAAGCGCGTATCGACGCACTTGAAAAACGTACTCGTACACATTTAATAAACTCGTTATCTGGGTTTAAAAGTGCAAACCTAATAGGCACACAAGACCTACTAGGCAACACTAATTTATCGATTGTTAGTTCGGTTATTCATTTGGGTGCTCACCCTCCCCTCGTAGGTATGATAATGCGCCCACACAGTGTACCGCGCCATACGTTTGAAAATATATTACAAACAGGTGTTTACACTATCAATCAGGTAAATAAGTCTATTTATAAACAAGCGCATCAAACCTCAGCACGCTACGACAAAGACGAATCCGAATTTGAGGAAACAGGGTTAACACCTGAGTACTTAAATGAGTTTTCGGCCCCTTTTGTAAAAGAGAGTCGCTTAAAATACTCAGTAAAATTTGTTGAAAGTAAACATCTTGAAATTAACGGAACTGAACTAGTGATTGGTGAAATTGTCGATGTGTATTTAGATGAAACCGCTCTGCAAAGCGATGGGTTTCTAGATTTACAAGCCATTGATACTGTTGCGGTTACAGGCCTTGACAGCTACCACACAGCAAATAAATTAACGCGCCTTCCCTACGCAAAAAAATAACTTTTAGGGGTGCATGTCACCCCTTTGTCATGACAAACGCACAACCCAACTTAACCCCAACGCACTAAAAACCTCAATCGATGTTGCTGATCGCAGAACATTGAATTTTAAAAATGCATTGCGCACAATAGCGAAAATTCCAAGGAGAATCCCATGAGCACAATCGGTATTGGCACGCAAACCCCAGAGCAAGCATTGGCCAGCTTAAGTAATATGACCCAATCGTTAACACCTATTCAGACTGACGAACACATTGAACGTATAGCAAAAGCACAAGCTTATATGACAGCTAATAACATTGATGCAATTTACCTAAATGCAGGGACCAACCTAACCTACTTTACGGGTATGAAGTGGTATGCGAGTGAGCGTATGGTTGGCGCAATTTTACCTGCGATTGGTGAAGTACAGTACATAGCACCTTATTTTGAAATTGGTACTCTAGATGGCTTTAAAGTGGTTGAAGGGCCAATACACGGCTGGCAAGAGCACGAAAACCCTTATGCGCTATTTGTTAGAGTATTAAAGCAACTAAACATTAGTGACGACGCCACCATCGGCATCGATGAAAGCGCACAGTTCTTTATATTCGATGGTATTAACAAAGCGCAAAAAGGCTTGAATATTATCAATGCACAAAGTGTTACTGCACATTGCCGTATGCACAAATCGGTTAACGAATTAGCACTTATGCAGTGCGCAATGGACATGACCTTAGCCGTTCACCAAGCCACTGCGAGTATGCTTTACGAAGGTATTACCACCACAGAAGTAGAAGCCTTTATAAAAAAAGCGCATCAAAAAGTAGGTGCTCCGGGCAACTATTTTTGTATTGTACTGTTTGGCGTAGCAACGTCGTTTCCACATGGTGTTAAAGATGCGCAAGTGCTTAAAAAAGGCGATATGGTATTAATAGATACCGGTTGTAAAGTACACGATTACCTTTCAGATATAACCCGCACCTATGTATTTGGTGAACCAACACCGCGCCAGCGCATGTTTTGGGATCACGAAAAAGCAGCGCAACTGGCCGCATTTAACACCGCAAACATTGGTACTACATGCGAAGATGTTGACGCAGGTGCTCGTAACTATTTAGCGGCTCAAGGGCTGGGCCCGCAGTACCAAACACCGGGTTGCCCGCATCGAACTGGCCATGGTATTGGTTTAGATATTCACGAATGGCCATACTTAGTTGGCGGTGATAAAACCCCACTTGCCCCAGGCATGTGCTTTAGTAACGAGCCAATGCTAGTGATACCCGATGAATTTGGGGTGCGTTTAGAGGATCATTTTTATATGACCGACAACGGTCCGCATTGGTTTACAGAGCCTAGCCACAGTATCGACGACCCATTTGGGCTTAACGCTTAATTCCTTCAAGAGCAGCTGTTTAGCTGCTCTTTTTATTTTATTCGTTGATAAAGTCCAGTTCATCCCAATATCGTTTGTTATACCAAAGCAATCCGCAAAAGGATGAATATGAAAAATTTTAAAATTGATATCGTGTCAGACGTAATGTGCCCATGGTGTGTAGTAGGTTATAAAAATCTTGAGACAGCACTTGGCCAACTTAAAGACGAAATGAGTGCAGATATTACATGGCATCCTTTTGAGCTAAATCCAGATATGCCAGTTGAAGGTCAAGACTTAAATGAGCATTTAATGCAAAAGTACAACCTAACTGAAGAACAAGGCGATGAAAATCGTAAAAACATGTTTGAAGCAGGAAAGCGTGCTGGATTTACGTTTAACTTTGATGGCAAACGTATCATGATCAACAGCTTTGATTTGCATCGTTTATTAATGTGGGCACGTGAAGAAGGTAAGCAAACCGAGTTAAAACTCGCATTTTTTGAAGCGCACTTCACCGATTTAAAATACTTAAACCAAGAAGACGCTCTGCTTGATGTTGTCGAAAGTGTTGGCCTTGATAAAGAAGAAGCCCGAAATATTTTGCACTCAGACAAATACGTTCAAGCTGTACGCCAAGAGCAAAATAACTTTAAACAAATGGGTATTACCTCAGTCCCTACGTTTATCATAAACGATAAATACGCACTCACTGGCGGACAACCAAGCGACTCATTTATTCAAGCACTAAAACAAATTAGCGAAGAAGAAGCCAAGCAAGATGCTTGATATACAAATAAATTTTAAAACAAAAAAAGGCTGCACATTGCAGCCTTTCTTATATATTTATGAGTTCAAAAATAATACAAACTTGTTATTTACCTTCGTTCTCTTTTGGTGTCATTATAGAAACTACATTTAACAAATCAATAATAGTACCTATAAAGGGATTTATAATGAAATATATAATTACAACACTAACTTCACTGTTTCTTTTAACTGCATGTTCGACAACACCTTTAGCTGATAGCCCTCACTCTACGCTTATAATGCCGAGTCCTCCGGAATATCCAATTAAAAACGCCCGTGAAAAGATAGAAGGTAGCGTGACAATGTCTTTTGATGTAGATACATCTGGTAAGCCAATTAATATTAAGGTGATCAAAGCTGAGCCTGTTAAAACTTTTGATAAAGCTGCAATTCGCTCTCTTTCTAAATGGCGTTACGCACCTAAAGTAGTTAATGGTATTGCAGTAGTTGATGAAGACTTAAAAATGACTATAGATTTCAATTTAGAAAAATAATAACTAACTAAAACAAAAAAAGGCTGCACATTGCAGCCTTATTTATATACCCAAAGATACATCTTTAATTAAAGTGAACTAAGTACGATAAAGTACTTTAATAACATGCCAGCCAAATTTAGTTTTAACTAGGTGTGGCTCTAAAATAGCGCCATTAAAGGCTATTTTGTCAAACTGCGGAACCATTTGCCCGCGTCTAAACTCACCTAAGTCACCGCCTTTTTTACCCGATGGGCACGACGAATATTTTTTAGCTAAGGTTTGAAATTTTGCACCTTTACCTAATTGCTTAATAATGTCTTCTGCTATTTCTTTGTGCTTAACCAATATGTGGAGTGCGTGCGCTGTACTTGCCATTTCAAAGCCCTGATAATTTAAAACGCGGCGATTTTAGCACAGCCCCTGTTTGAGGGCATCTAATTGATTCTATAAATAGTGAAGTTCATCACATTTAGAGGGAATACGGCAATACTGATATTTTCCAAATAAGGTATAACGGTTTAAAGCAATTTTATCGTACAGCCAATTATTAAAGGTATTAGGTAAAACACTAAAAATAGTTGCTAATTTGTAAGGGTAACCAAGCTGATTCACTACTTCAAAAAAAGCATGGCTTTGTGTGAACACTTTGCCGTTTTGTAAGTACACCATAGAGGCGTATTGTGTAGTTGAAAAACCAAAGTGAGTTAATAGCACTTCACCTTTTGGAGATTGCACGCTACATAATTTAAAAATGGCATTGGTATCATTACTAATTATAAAATTACACCACGCACTGCATAATTTACATTGTGAGTCGAATAATATAATTTTGCGATTACGCATTAGTGTGACTGCATTTTCACTCATTTATTTTCCTTAAGCGATTAGTGCTGGACCGGCTTTTTTTGTAACTTACGTTGCAATGTGCGTCTATGCATATTTAATTGCCTAGCTGTGACCGATATATTGCCATTATTACTGTGTAGCACTTGCTGAATATGCTCCCATTCTAAGCGTTCAGGCGACATAACAGCATCATCAATACTCGTTTGAAGCTCACTTGTTTCGTTATTAAGTGCTTTTAATAATGTTGCCATATCAATAGGTTTAGTTAAATAATCGTTTGCCCCTAAGCGCATTGCTTCAACCGCAGTGGCAATGCTTGCAAACCCGGTTAGTAACACTATATGTGTATTTTCTAATAAGTTGCGCAGTGGCTTTATAAGCATTAAGCCGTTGTCGTCCCCGAGTTTCATGTCTAATAAAATAGAGTCGGGTACTATTTGGCGCGCACGAAGTAACGCATCACTTTGGTTATGCGCAACATCACATATAAAGCCTTGCTTAGTTAAACGCCTAGCAAGCGTACTGGCTAAATTTATATCGTCTTCAATTATCAGTAACTTCATTGTGCTGCTTGCTCACTATTAATGATGGCTAATTGTACCTTTGCTACGGCACCGCCTTCTATATGGTTAAATAAGGTTAGCGAGCCATTTAGTCGCTCAAATGTGGCGTTAGATAATAACACGGCCAAACCCATGCCTTGTTCGCTAGGCATTACCTGCCCCCCTAGTTCAGCTAGTTGTGAGGGCGTAAAACCATCGCCAAAATCACGGATTAATAAGTCTATACATTGATCTTGCTGGTTAAGCTCCCAGCTTAACTCAAGCTCTGTTTTACCTTGTTTTTGATTAGCCGTAGCTGCATTTTGCAATAAATTTAATATAGCAGGCAATAACATCGCATCACTTAAAAGAATCGCATTAATGGGAGGTGAAAACCATTTTATATGTTGACCGGGGTATTGTAATAAAAAGGTATCGTTAATGGCTGTTTGTAATTGATCTATGGTTATTTGATCTTTAGCATTTTTAACCCGTATTTGCTCCGATAGCGCTCTAAAACTATTGAGCTGATCGCGACATTGTTCAAGTGGGGTTTGCATCTGTTTAACTATAGTATTGTTTGGTTGCTCCTCTAATAATTCTTCAAACAACAGTTGTAAGTTAGCTATCGGTGTTGCTAACTGATGAGTTATTTGTGCTGCAGCTCCATCAAGCGTTACTAGTTGCTCATTTCGTAGTTGTTTTTCTCGGGCTTTGGCAATGACGCGTTCGCGTTCTTTTAGTGCACGGCTCATAGCCCCTATCACAAGCGCTATTACACTGGTACTTAAAACAAAGTTAACCCACATGCCAACAAAGTGACCGCTCATGTTCATTTGATGCATACTGTGATCGGGCATGTTTATTAACAAAAAGCTGTATGCAGCAATGGCAAGCAAAGCAATATACGCTAAGCCTTTTTCACGTAGCGTTACCGCTGCTATCATAATGGGCAGTAATAATAACGACACAAATGCATTAGTTGCGCCGCCACTTAAAGAAAGCAAAATAGTTAAAAACAAAACGTCAGCAGTGAGTTGCATCAGCATAACCGAGGGCTTAGCGTGACTAACCTTTCGGTAAGCAAATAGACTAATTAATTGAAATGCAGCTTCTAAAGTAATAACACCAAGTAAGGGCAGTAATGCCAATTGGTAATCAAGTAAAAAATAAACACTTAACACTGCAATTAGTTGTACTGCAATAGCGCCGCTTCGAAGCATAAGTAAACGGCTGATAGTGGGATCGGTTTGCATTAACAAAACAATGATTTTCCAATTTAATATATAAAAATGAATTGAGTTAAAACGTTACTCGTCGTCCATTGAAATTGTAAAAGCAGCGCACGGTGTGCCTTGATGAAACACCATTTGCCATTCCTGCGCGCTATTTTTACGCCATAACGACATGCGAAGTGAATAATTAAATTCGGCACGGGCTGAGCGCCTATACGCTGCTTGATAACTTATTTGCGCCACATCTATACTCAACATTCGGCCTTTAAAATGCTGATTATAAAACTGCGGCACCACCTCTGTGGGTAGGCGTGTGAGTACTTGGTATTTATTAAACGACGTGCCATTAGCAGCAATTTCGATAAACTCATCGTCGAGTAAAGCGTCGAGTGCACGCTCTGATTGGCGAACTTCAGGCTCAAGTAATTGACGCTCAGCCTCAATTAAATGATTAAACAACGACGCTTTAATTTTGCTGCTCATGTGCTTCCCTATTGCTTGTAAATTTGCCCTGCTTTCATAACAAATTGCACGTTTTTAAGTACGTTTATGTCTTCAAGTGGCGAACCATTTACGCTGATAATATCTGCTTGCTTACCAACACTCAAGTCGCCTAACTGATGGCTTTGCCCTAACAATTTAGCAGCATACACTGTGGCTGACTTTATTGCATGCGCCTCACTCATTCCATTATCAACCATTAAACCAAACTCGTTTGCATTAAGACCATGACGCGATACACCCGAGTCGGTACCAAAGGCAATGTTTACCTTGTTTTTAAGCGCTAACTTAAACGATGCCTGCATTTTAGGCGTTACTTCTCGCACTTTATTCGCAATTGCCGCTGGCATATTAGGATTAGTAAGTACCTCTTCACTTACCGTGGCACCAGCAAGCAGTGTGGGAACTAAATAGGCCTGCGTTTTATTGAATAAATCGACTGTTTTTTTATCTAAATAAGACCCGTGCTCTATTGAGTCAACCCCAGCTCTAAGCGCTGCTTTAATTCCTTCTGTTCCGTGGGCATGCGCTGTTACCTTTCGCCCTAAATGATGCGCTGTATTTACAATAGCTGACAGCTCATCATCAGTGAGTTGTTGATTCACTCCCGCTGCGGTATTACTCAACACACCACCCGTTGCAGTAATTTTAATTACATCAGCACCACTTTTAATAACTTCTCTCACAGCACGGCGGCAATCGTCAGCGCCATTACAAATGCCTAATGTCGTTTTAAAAACATCGGTTATGTCTTTTCTGTAGCCATGCATATCAGCATGACCGCCGCTTGGCGATATTGTATTACCGGCTGCAAAAATACGAGGTCCTGCAATGTCTTGTCGTTCAATTGCGCGTTTTAACGGAAAAATAACTTGATAGTCGCTGCCTAAATCACGCACCGACGTAAAGCCGGCATCAAGCGTACGCTGTAAATATTTAATAGAACGAAGCGCATAATCGGCTTCATATTCTGTAGCCCAACGGTGTGGGTTTGCTTTAGCGTCACGTTCAAAAGTTACATGCACATGCATATCAATCAAACCTGGCATAACAAACTGGTTTTTTAAATTAACTATTTCAGCATCGGGTAAATTAAGTACTGACTTTGATACATAACCGTCTTTAATAGCCGTTATTTTGTCATTGGTAACAACTAAGGTTTGTTCTTTTTTTAATGCCTGCTCAGGTGCTACAAGTAAACTACCTGCGTAAATGATTTTAGAGTGTGCTGCGTTTACATTATTAACAAACATTGCCAATACAATTGACGATAATGTTATGAGTGTTGTTTTCATACATGCTCCTTTTTTATACTAGCTTTACTCTAAAAAACCTTTAATAGCGAATATTTACGATACAAAGCATGCTATAAACTAGTCTTATAAGTCGAATTTTGGTATAACTTGCCGGTAATAAATTGAAGTTATACCACCTTAAGAGAACACACTATGCCATACGCACATATCACTGGTTGGGGCAAATGCATACCACCAGCAAGTATTAGCAACGATGAAATTAGCGAAATAGTTGATACCACCGACGAGTGGATCACCACGCGTACTGGCATCAAATCTCGTCGTGTAAGCCATTTAAGCACGGCAGAGCTGGCAACTGTTGCAGCAAAACACGCACTTGCTTGCGCAGGTATTGACGCAAAAGACATTGATCTTGTTATACTTGCAACCTGTACGCCTTCAACAGTTGTTGCAAATACGGCATCCCAAGTGCAAAAAAATATTGGCGCAACAGGCGCAGCCGCCATGGATACGAATGCTGCGTGTTCTGGCTTTTTATACGCATTACAAGCTGCTACTGCGCAAATTCAAGCAGGCATGATCAAAAAAGCGGTCGTTATTGCTGCTGAACGAATGACTTGGTATGTAAACTGGGCGCGCCGCGACAGTGCAGTACTATTTGGTGATGGCGCTGGTGCTGTTGTACTAGAAGCTGCAGAAACACCGGCAGGTTTACTTGGCACTAAAACAGGGTGCGATAGTGAAGACCGCGACATTCTTCATATTACTAACTTTGGTAGTGATTTAAACAAATATGAACCCATTGGCCCGTCTGATCTGCTATTTGAAGGCAGAGAGATATTCAAGCGTGCCGTAAAAGGTATGAGTGAAGCCTGTGACGACGTTCTCGAGCAAGCTAATTTAAGCCTAGACGACATAAACGTACTAGTACCACATCAGGCTAATTTACGCATAATTCAGGCAATCCAGCACCGTTTAAAAGTACCTGATGAAAAAGTAATGGTTAACATTGCAGATTATGGCAACACATCAGCTGCAACCATTGCTATTGCGCTATGTGAAGCAGTTGAACAAGGGTTAATAAAGCCTCATTCAAATATTATGTCTGCGGCTTTTGGCGCGGGTTTAACATGGGCTGCAAGCTACATAAAATGGGGCGAACGTGTAACTCCAATTAGCGTTAGCGACGCACAATTAGCACCTTGCACCCAAACAGGTTTAGAGCTTGTGGCGCCAGCTGTAAAAGCATGTAAAGACGCTGAATAAGCTTGCTTTAAAAACGTATAATTAAAACGCACTTTTTAGTGCGTTTTTTATTTAAGGAAGATAAATTTATGGAGCTTTTAGGTATTCATCATGCTGCAATTATTTGCAGTAATTATCCTCGCTCTAAACATTTTTATAGTGAAATTTTAAAACTCAACATTATTAACGAGCATTATAGGGAAAAGCGTAATTCGTATAAGTTAGACTTAGCAATGCCTGATGGTAGTCAAGTTGAGTTGTTTTCGTTTGAGGGTGCGCCCTCAAGGCCTAGTTACCCGGAAGCACAAGGCTTACGCCATTTAGAGTTTAAAGTCGACAATGTAACTAAAGCAAAAGAATATTTAGAAAGTAAAAGTGTTGCAGTTGAAGAGATTAGAATTGATGAAATTACAGGTAAAAAATTTACTTTTTTTGCCGACCCAGATGATTTACCGCTAGAGCTATATGAAGTTTAAGCTTCATATAGCGCTAATGTTTTACGGGTAATTAATGATTAAAGCGGTTTTGCAAATAGTTAAACACGGCTCTAATGCCAAGTGCTTCACCGCCAGCAGGGCGACCTGGCAGCGCACGTAAATTCCATGCCATCACATCAAAATGCACCCAAGGCGTGGTTGGCTCTACAAATTCTTTTAAGTAAAGTGCGGCGGTAATTGCGCCACCAAATGGTGTACTTGCACTATTAGCCATATCTGCGACATCACTTTTCAAAAATCCACGATACTGCTCAAATAAAGGCAACTGCCAAACAGGGTCATTCACACTGATTCCTGCATCAATTATACCATTTGCTACATCACGCTCTGTAGAAAAGAAACCAGGTAACTCAGTACCTAACGCTACACGACATGCCCCTGTTAATGTTGCAAAATCAATAATAAGCTCCGGATTATCGTTTTGTGCTTCACTTAACGCGTCACACAAAACTAAACGCCCTTCAGCATCCGTGTTATCTATTTCAACCATAATACCTTTGCGCGTTTTTACAACATCGCCCGGGCGAAATGCATTTCGCGACACCGCATTTTCAACTGCCGGTACTAATACTCTCAAACGGACAGGCAATTTAGCAGCCATAATCAGCTGAGCTAATGCAATAACATGCGCAGCACCGCCCATGTCTTTTTTCATATTACGCATACCATTGCTTGGCTTTAAGTCGAGCCCGCCAGAGTCAAAACACACACCTTTACCAACAAGCGTTATTAGTGGCGCATCATCTGCTCCCCACTTTAAATCAAGCAAACGCGGTTTATTCTCGCTTGCACGACCTACCATATGAATAGTTGGGTAGTTTTGCTCTAACAATTCATCGCCTATCCATTGTGAAAAATCACCGCCATGAGTTGAAGCCAAATCTTCCATCACTTGCGATAAATGTTGCGGCATCATATCGACGGCAGGCGTGTTTACTAAATCACGCGCTAAAAAAATAGCTTCCGCTTGCTGTTTGATACGCGTGTAAAGCTGTTCATCGCCAATACACAACTCGGCTTTAACAGTCGGTTTTTCTTTGTATTCACTAAATTCGTAGCCACCAAGAACAAATCCTAATGCCACAAACTCTATAAACGTATCGTCACCTTGAATTTGATAACTACCCACTGGTAGCGTATTGGCCAAATTGCCAGCAGCCCAAAAGTCGTTTGGGCTTTGCATTAAACAAATTACTTGGGACAACTCCCCGGAATTGCTATCGGGAATTAACGCTAAACCTTGCTTTTCAAAGCCTGTATTGTTTAGCCAATTTTGAATAAATGTAGGCTGCTTTGCTTGCCAATCAGAGAGTTCGCTTTTAAGAATAAATGATAAAGGAATACCAGAAGATGTATTGCGAAGTAATGCACTCATTAAATAGCTCATAATTTGTAAAAATTGTTCTTATGAGGATATCAATAAGCACTATTAAAAGGTATCGCTAATTGTCGGGTTTTTAGTGTTATTTATTGTGTATATTTTTTTTAACTGATTCTTGATGCGATTGTTCTATTTCGTTATCAAGTTCTTTTATTGATTTATTAATGCTAAACGAGCTGGGCAATACATCCACCCCCACTAACCGCCCTAACTTAACAACAAGTGGAATAGTAACAGGTGAAAAAGGAAGCACAGCAAATACGCCCAATCCAAGGCCTTTTAAAATATCGACAAACTGCTCATTCGCTCGTTTAAGCTCTGCACTATTTGTTTGCCCTTGTGTGTAACGCTTGTATATGGCCAACATCTCTTTAGTTTCTTGTTTTTCTTGTGCAAGTGCAATTTTAAGCGCCACCATAGCACGACGAAAACGAAGCTGTTGACGCTTTTTACTAATTTTTACTACACGCCAAGGAGCACGGTGAATAACTTTATATAATCGCATTTCTATATTTTCACACATGCTGTTGGGTTAACAAAGAATAATTTACTTGATTATGACTATACTTTATCCTTCGCACCAAACTAGTGCCAAAAAGTAGCAACTATGACTGATTTCACAACTCAAATTCCACAAAAACCTGAAAAACCAAAATCTGATGAATGTTGCGGCAGTGGCAATTGTTATTCATGTGTGTGGGATGAATATAGAGAAAAATTAGCAACATGGAAATTAACAAATTTGCAAACTAAAACAAAAAAAAAGGATGACATTTAAAAAGCCAACCTCGAAAACCCCTTCCCCACCTGCATTAATATTCCCAATTATATCTTAACCTGCACACAAATGGTTATAACTAGCACTAAAATGCACCACCTTTGGATTTTTTACCTAATTAAAGTTTTGTTATTTAATAGTTAATTAATAATTGCTCTTGTTGTTTTTTATGTATAGTCTGTATTCAGGAGTTAACAAAAGTTGAGTATTTACGCTCTTTTGATTCGATATTTCAATCGCGTAAAACCACTCTGTTCGTTCCACAATTATGATTAAGGCGTGCTTTAAAGTACGACTAAAACAAAATTATTCTAACTGGGGAAATTTAGAATGAAATTAAAAAATAATACGCTAAACCAAGCGATTAAATTTGCATTAGCCACAACCACCGCCGGATTATTCATCTCGGGCTCTGCAATAGCAGCAGATGAACAAAGCGAAGTTAAAGTTAATAAGAATGTAGAGAAAATTGCTGTAGTAGGTACGCGTTCAGCTCCACGTTCAATTGGTGATTCACCCGTTCCTATTGATATCATAGGTGGCGAAGAGCTAGAAAAGTCAGGTAACACTGACATGCTAGAACTTCTTAAAGGCTCAGTTCCTTCTTTCAACGTTCATCAAAACCCTATTAGTGATGCAGCATCACTAGTTCGCCCTGCTAACCTTCGTGGTTTGCCATCAGACAGCACTTTAATACTTTTAAACGGCAAACGTCGTCACCGTGCATCTGTAATCGCCTTTTTAGGTGGTGGTATTAACGATGGTGCACAAGGCGCCGATATTTCAGTTATTCCTAGCATTGCAATTAAACAAGTAGAAGTACTCCGTGACGGTGCAGCCGCTCAGTATGGTTCTGATGCTATTGCAGGTGTAATGAACTTCCAATTAAAAGACGCTTCAGAAGGCGGTAAGTTTGAAGTTCGTAAAGGTCAATATTTTGAAGGCGACGGCGATACAACTCAAATTTCTGGTAACGTAGGTTTACCGTTTACAGACAGTGGTTTTGCAAACTTAAGCTTCCAATACAAAACAGCAGATGCAACGAGTCGTTCAGTTCAACGCCCAGATGCAGCAGGTTTTGCAGCAGCAGGCGTACCTGATGTTTCGTCTCTTGCTCAAGTTTGGGGTGCACCAGAAGTTGATGACGATATCTCACTTTTTGGTAATGTAGGCCTAGACTTAACAAACAACTCACAATTTTACATGTTTGGTAACTACTCTGAGCGCGATGTACGTGGTGGCTTTTACTATCGTAACCCGCATACTCGTTCAGGTGTATATTCAAACGATGATGGCGCAACACTCCTTGTTGCAGACTTAACTGACGACATGAGCGCCAACTGTCCTACCATTTCAATTACAGATGGTAATGTATTAGACGACCCGGCTTACATTAACGGTGTAGCTAACAACCCAGATTGTTTTGCATTTAACGAAATGATCCCGGGTGGTTTTACACCAAACTTTGGTGGCAACATTACTGATACCTCTTTAACCATTGGTACTAAAGGTGAATTTACAGACGGCTTCATGAAGGACGTATTGTATGACCTGAGTGGTACTGTGGGTTTAAATGAATCACGTTACTTTATTTACAACACGGTGAATGCATCTTTAGGTCCAGATACACCACGCGACTTTAGCCCTGGTAAATATGAGCAGTTAGAGAAAAACTTTAACTTAGACCTATCTAAAGGCTACGACTTTGGCCTAGCATATGATGTGAACGTAGCCGGTGGTTTAGAATGGCATGAAGAAACATTTACAATCATCTCAGGTGATGAAGCATCATACACTGCGGGCCCATTAACAGCGCAAGGTTTTGGCATTGGTTCAAACGGCTTCCCTGGATTCAAGCCGTCGCAAGCAGGTGAGTTTACACGCCGTAACTACGCAGCATTTGTCGACGTTGAAGCACCATTTACAGAAGACTTCTTAATGGGCTTAGCGCTTCGATTTGAAGACTACGACTCGTTTGGTAGCACAACAAACTACAAATTAATGGCTCAGTATCATGTAACTGAAGATCTAAATATTCGTGGTTCAATTAGCACAGGTTTCCGTGCACCAACCGTTGGTCAAGCAAACGTTAGTAACGTTCAAACAAACTTAAGTGACGGTGTGTTAAGAGATTCTGCATTATTACCACCAACTAACCCAGTTGCTGTTCAACTAGGTGGTACAGAACTTGAGCCTGAAGAATCGCAAAGTTATACATTTGGTGCAGTTTATACAATTGGCGATTTGTTCCTAACAGTTGATTACTACAACATTCAAGTTGAAGACCGTATCAGTCAATCTGAAAAAATTACGCTTAGCCAAGCTGACAAAGATACACTTTCAGCTGCGGGTGTACCTAATGTTGAAGGTCTTGCGCAAGTTAGTTTCTTCACTAATGACTTTGATACAACAACTCAAGGTGTTGATGTTGTAGCTAATTACACAGCAGATATTTTAGGTGGCAGCTCTACATTTAGCCTTGCTTACAACTGGAATGAAACTGAAGTAACTAAGTTCAGTGATATTACGGGTGAGTTTAAAGTTAAACGCCTAGAAGAAGACTTACCTAACCACCGTGCAACACTTACGTGGGCACAACAGTGGGAGTCAATCTCTGCGTTTACTCGTCTTAACTACTATGGCGAATATCAAGGTGTTCACGTAGATTACGATGCAACAGCTAAAACAGCAGACGCATCTGTAACGCTTGATGCAGAAATTACGTACTTTGTGAACGATTCAATCAGCTTCTCTGTAGGTGCACAAAACTTACTTGACCAAGATGCTGAAAAACTTGATTTCCAAGATGCAACGGGTATCCCAAATAATAACTGGGGTGGTAAATACTACGAAACATCTCCTTACGGTATTAACGGTGGTTTCTACTACGCTAAGGCCACGTATACTTTCTAATTTTTAGAATGAAAGCATTAAGGCGAAATGTTAAGACATTTCGCCTTTTTTATTTTATAGTAAATAAAAAATAAAATGCCCCACTATGCTACTAGATAAAGCCAACAAACTACTCGAACAAAACAAGCTCAAAGAAGCTGAATTTCATTACAAAACGATACTTGCTACTGAGCCCGAAAATGGCGAAGCCTTATTTGGTTTAGGTAAAATAGCACTAAGACTAGAAAAGTTTGATGCCGCAGTTTATTTACTACAAAAAGCCTGCGAACGTTTACCGCACATGTTAGAACCGCTTCACGCATTGGCAGACGCTTTTAATGGTGTTAATTCACCACAGGACGCACTTACCGTATTAGAATATGCAAAAAGCCTAGCAAGCCATAACCCTGAACCACATTATTACTTAGCCCAGCATTATTTAACACATGGTGATTTGGATAAAGCGCACACAACATTTGCACACGCATTGAGTATGGGCTTATACCCTGTCACAGCCTATATTTTATTTGAATTAGTACAACTTGGCCGTTTTAATAAAGAACACAATTACATTAGTAATTTGCATCACTTAGTAACTCAAACTAACAACCTACGTCTTAAAATGGTGTGTTACTACGCATTAGGCAAAAGTTACGATAAACTAAACGATACAGATCAAGCTTTTAACTATTTTGAGCTAGCAAATACGCTACAATATAAATTGAGTACGTTTACAACCAAAGAGCTTGACCCTTTTTATGATCAGATCATTAAATACAGTACTCTAGATTTATTAGCTTCACGTGAAGAAGACTTTTCCGCAACAATCACGCCTGTATTTATAATTGGCATGCCAAGAAGCGGGTCAACTCTACTAGAGCAAATGCTTATAAGTCATAGCGAATGTTCAAGCCTAGGCGAAAACACGAGTATTAGTAATAATGTTGTTGCCTTTTTAGAGCAAAAAACCAAAACTCCGTATCCTCAGTGCTTAGCCAATTTAACGCCTAGCCTAATTAATCAAGCTCGTAATATTTATATTGATACACTAAAAACAGCGACACCGTTAAAGCCGATTATTATTAATAAGCTACCAAGCAATTATCAATCGCTCGGGCTGATTTATATTTTATTTCCAAACGCTAAGTTTATTAATTTATCACGTAACGTTAATGCCACAGCATTTTCTGTATTTAGTAATTATTTTGCTGAGAACGAGCCGTACTTTTGCTCTTTAACTGAATTTAAGCACTACCATGGCTTATATGAAAAACTAATGACACATTGGAATACTTTAAGATTACCTGTGTTTAATTTAGCCTATGAAGACTTAGTAAATAATCCTGAAGACCAATTAAATACTCTTTTTGAGTTTTTAGGGTGTAAATATGAGCAAAACTGCTTATCGTTTTACAATCAAAAAAGAGCCGTCACAACACTGAGCAAACAAGCTGTTCGCCAGCCAGTAAATACAAATGCCGTTAGTAAATGGGAACGATACCAAGTCCCCTTGCTCAAGCTAATGAACAAGGGTGACTCTTAAACCATTGAAGTAAATCGTTAAATTGCTCTTTGCGGGCTATTGGATGAGTTAACATATTTATGTGGTCGTAATCTATACGGTGTCCATGGCGACGACCATAAATACGCATTTGTTGAATACCTGGGCCAGATTCATCAATAAACCTTTGAATATCAATAGGCTGCGCTAATGCTTTATCTTTAACCGCTGCAATATGTAGCGTAGGTGGCAAATGAAGTGAACGCAATGCTTTTGCATAATCAAAATTATCATCGGAATCAACCCAAGGCTTTTTTTTAGCCCACTGCATGCTTTGATAATGCGACTTTTGGGTTTCGTCGTCACTTCCCCACTTTAAGCGCTTTGCAGGTAAATACCCGTGCTTTTTAGCTAGTAATGGCGCCATAAAATACCAAATAAAATTAGCTTGAAGTAACTTTTTTGGATGATTGTTAAACAGTGAGCGTTTTGAACCAAAGTAAACACATGCTTTTACATCATCAATATAATGTGGAAAGCGTGCAAATACGCTATTCATTAAAACGCCACCCCACGAATGGGCCACCCAGTAATCTGGTTTAGAACCTTCGAGCTGCTCAATTTTATTAATAAACGCGGGAATATCTTCTAATATAGCTTCGGTTTGCCCATAGGCAGCAGATTTAGATATAACAGGCTTACTTTCTCCGCGCCCGCGCAGATCAGCGACATAGCAACGATATCCGTGCTCAGCTAAAAATGGAGCAAGACCTTTATTACTATGTGTATAAAAAATTTTGCCATTTTCGACTGCACCATGCATAAAGAATACGATGGGACCATTTTGTTGTTCATCGAATATTTTGCGTAAATGCAGTGTTTGTTTATCTGCTAAATTTATAGTTATTGATTGTTGAGAAATGGCCACGCTTAATCCTTATTGTTACCCTCAACTCATCGTACCAGTATTTTTAAATATGCCAAAGTAATTGTCTGCACTTTAATTACGAGGATTTGTTACAATTAACTATTGATATAGATTGCTAAAATAAATTCATGACTAAAAATACACCACGTGCAAAACTACACCCACGCAATCAGCATAATAACGGTTACGATTTTAACTTACTAACAGCTGCGCTGCCGGCTTTAAGCCCTTATATAGTTAACACGCCTGCAGGTACTAAAAGTATTGACTTTGCAAATAATAAAGCAGTAAAAACACTCAACCAAGCGCTACTCAAAGCGCACTATAATATTGAATTTTGGGATATTCCCGAGCACAACTTATGCCCACCAATACCAGGGCGGGTAGACTATATCCATCACTTGGCCGATCTATTAAGCGAAGATAATAAACAAACAATCCCGCAAGGTAAGCAGGTTAAAGTACTTGATATAGGTACTGGTGCAAATTTAGTTTATCCATTAACAGGGACGAGTGAATATAACTGGCACTTCACTGGCTCAGATATAGACCCTGTCTCGGTTAAAATAGCCAAGCAAATTGCACAATTTAATGCCTTAAAAATAACGGTTAAGCTGCAAAAAAAACCGGCTAATATATTTAAAGGTGTTATAAACCAAAAAGATTTATATCACTTAACGCTTTGTAACCCGCCATTTCATGCAAGCGAACAAGAGGCAAAAAAAGGAAGTGAACGGAAATGGAAAAACTTAGGAAAAGCGCCCAGTAAAACGCTTAACTTTGGTGGTAACAACAACGAGCTTTGGTGCGAAGGTGGTGAAGTACAATTTATTACAACAATGATTGCAGAAAGTGAAGAATTTGCACAACAAGTGTTGTGGTTTACATCTTTAGTCTCAAAAAAAGACTCACTTAGTACACTTGAAGCAAAACTAAAAACATACCCAATTGCGGAATATAAAATTATTGATATGGCTCAAGGGCAAAAAGTTAGCCGATTTCTTGCTTGGAGTTACTTTGATAAAGAGACGCGTGAACAAATTTGTAATGAACTTGATTAAATAAGAAAAAGGAAAAATATGATAGATTTTCGTTCAGATACGGTCACCAAGCCAACAATAGAAATGCGCGATATCATGTACAGTGCACCAGTCGGTGATGATGTTTATGGCGACGATGAAAGTGTAAATAACCTAGAAAACTTCGCTTCTACTCGTTTTAATTTTGAAGCCGCACTTTTTTGCAGCTCTGGAACACAAGCAAATTTACTTGGTTTAATGGCACATTGTGAACGTGGGGACGAATATATTTGTGGCCAAAATGCGCATAATTATAAATTTGAAGGTGGTGGTGCAGCAGTTCTAGGCTCTATACAGCCACAACCGATAGAAAACGAACAAAACGGTTCCATTAACTTCAATAAAATAGCCGCTGCAATTAAACCAGACGATAGCCACTTTGCAAAAACGCGATTACTAAGCCTAGAAAATACCATTGGCGGTAAAGTACTTAGCCTAGAGTACCTCGCCCAAGCACGAGATTTTGTTAATGAGCATAATTTAGCTCTGCATTTAGATGGCGCACGTGCGTTTAATGCATCAGTTGAGTTAGAAGTTGATATTAAACAAATAACGAAACATTTTGACTCTGTGTCTATTTGCTTATCTAAAGGGTTAGGTGCACCGGTTGGATCTTTATTATTGGGGTCATCTTCGTTGGTAAATAAAGCTAGGCGATGGCGTAAAGTACTTGGTGGTGGTATGCGACAAGCCGGAATGCTCGCTGCTGCTGGGCAATATGCGCTTGAAAATAACATAAGTCGCTTAAAAGACGATCATGCTAATGCGCGCTACCTAGCTGAATGTTTAAGCTCACTTGAAGGCTTTAACGTAGATATGAGTAATACGACCAATATGGTGTATGCATCTTGTGATGAAGATTTTAATATTGTAGATATAGCTGAGAAGCTAAAACAGCAAGGTGTTCTAATAAGCCCAAGTAAACAACTTAGGCTAGTCACGCATTTAGGGATAACTCGAAAAGATATAGACACCTTTATTAACGCGTTATCGGCCCATATTTAAAGCGGCTTTGTAATGTTTGCGGCATACCGATACATAACGATCGTTGCCGCCAATTTCAACTTGATTACCATCGGCAATCGCATCACCATTTTCATCTGTACGTAATACGTGATTGGCTTTGCGCCCACAATGGCACACCGTTTTAAGCTCAATTAGTTTATCAGCCCAAGCTAGTAGGTATTGAGAGCCAACAAACAACTCACCTCTAAAGTCGTTTCGTAAACCGTAGCAAAGCACAGGAATGCCTAACTCATCTACTACATCAGTTAACTGCATGACTTGCTCTTTGGATAAAAACTGACATTCATCGACTAATATACAATGGCGCTTTTTTTCATTGTTAAGCAATTGAATCAACTCATACACATCTTTACTTGCATCAAATACATGTGCATCTGCTTGCAAACCTATTCGAGACGAAACCTTGCCAACACCTTCTCTATCGTCAATAGCTGCAGTAAGGATAACTGGCTCCATACCTCGCTCTTTATAATTAAAAGCCGATTGTAATAAGGTGGTAGATTTTCCCGCATTCATTGCAGAATAGTAAAAGTATAATTGAGCCATGATGGTGCCAAGTTACAAAAAGTGCGCTTATGCTACCCTAATATGCACTGAATACCAATTTCAAACGCCAAATAAGCTTATGATTTAAAGTATTAGTTTTGAGGTTGTTTGGCAGAATTTAAATAATCAATGTAGATAGGAGCCGAATCAAATTCACTAACCCACTGCCACATTTTATGACTAAGCGTCGGATGATTTTCATAAAATTGATGCGAAAAAACTAAATAACCAAGCGTAAATTCGTATGGGGGAAATAGTGCTTTTACATCGGTGTCACTATAAGGGTAACTAGACGCTTTAATTTTATCAACTTGGCAAATATCTATGCTTGAGTCCACAACCCCTTTGTTAAGTAGCTCAAATGCACTTTCTTTTGACACCGTCTCGTGAACAAAAAGAGGTTCTTTTTTTAAAACAGCGCTCAAGCCATAACCGCTTGGCACAGCAATTGTAAATGTTTTGGTATTAAACTTATCGCGTGATTGCCATTGCGATCGAAATTTATCACGACCTAACAAGCAGCTGCCAAACCTGCTAATAGCAAACTGAGCATTAGGTTTTGCATCTTCATCCATTGGGTAAACGGCTATTCGCTCTCTGCCTTCTCTGAAGCTAGCAATAACTGCATTTACTTTATTTGATTCAAGATCTTTCAAGCACCTTCGCCAAGGTTTCCTTACAAACTCAATATCAACGCCATCAACCGCATCATCTAATAGCCGGAGTACGTCTGCCGAAGCTCCGGGCCTTTGAGTTGGGATCTCTTGCCCTGCACCTAAAAACATTGGCGCAATTTCCTTGTCTTCATAGCAAAAAAGCAACCTTTTAGCAGCGGCGTTTGCAACATTAATAGGTACGATGCATAAAAAGATAAATATATAAAATAGTGTATTAAATTGCATAGCTATTTTTTATTAGAGTATTTTTTATAGTGTAACCTTTATAATATATGATACAAAACTTAAGGCTACTAATTCACAAAACCCCTTCGTGTTTTAGGAGCCAGCGTTTTCTTTCGAGTCCACCAGCGTATCCTGTGAGCGTTGCATTTGCGCCAATAATTCTATGACAAGGCACGATAATGCTAATTGGGTTTTTACCGTTAGCTGCCCCCACCGCTCTTACCGCTTTTGGGTTATTTAATGCGTGAGCAATATCACCATACGTATTGGTTTTACCGTAAGGAACATCCAAAAGTGCGTTCCATACACTTTTTTGAAATTCAGTCCCTTTAGTATCCAATGGAACATTAAATGTTTTACGCTTTTTATTAAAATACTCTTTTAATTGCAGCGCACAGCTTAATATCGGCTCATTAGTTGCTTTAGCAAGAGGCACATGTGGGTAGGTTTCAAGCGGATAAAAGCCAACGTAACTCACCCCTTTTTCAGTTGCTTGAATTATTATATTGTCTATGGGACTTGTTATGTATGTTTGAATAATCATGATAGTTGCTGCCAAAGTTGAAACGTTAAATAGGAACGAAATGGGGTGCACTTTTCACTGTTAAACGAACTTGCCGCAGCTTGTGCTTTTTTAATTCCTAAATCACCATCAAGTAATATATCGGGTTGGCTTTGCCCTCTTAATTTTGCATAGTTCACAGTCCATGGGCCTATTCCTTTTAAGTTAAGCCATAAATCTAAGTCACTATTGCCAGGGTTATTGGCGCAAAACAAAGCTAAATTATGTAGCGCATTTTTGCGCGCTTGTGGCATTTTAAAAAAATCAAAGCTGCTTTGTGCTACCTGTTCGGCACTCGGAAAATACACATGGTTTACGTCTTTTTCTCCAAGCTCATCAACTAGTTTAGTGACTAAGCTATGCGCTGCGGCTACGCTTACTTGTTGTCCTAGCACAGCCCTAATACCAGCCTCAAACTCTGACCAAATACCTGGCAACCTAAGTCCGTTACAGAGTGTGAATGCATTGTTTATGTTTGTATTTAAATGAGTTTCTATTAAATTAATATCAGCATCTAAGTCTAGAACCCGCCGTATGTTATTTATAACTGTTTGCAAATATTGCGTGTCGTCTATCTCTACCTTTACTTTAAAGTGATGCTTATTTTCGATAAATTCGGCAGTGAAACATCCTTTATAAAGCGTATTTGAAAACGTACGCCCGTAGCTATTTTCCGAAATCCATTCAACAGGTTTAATTAAACGTTTTTCTATAAACGAGCGTAAAGCAAGCCAATTATAAGGAGGCCTAAAAGGAAGGGTTAAGGTAAGTGACGTACTTTGAATTTTGGTATTTTGACGCAGTGCTGATGGTGTCATATTTAATTGTTTGAAAAAAGCATCGTTAAATCGCCTTGTACTTTTAAAACCTGCCGCATATGCAATGTCGGTTAGCGATAAATGCGTTTCTTGTATCAGCTTTTTTGCAAAATGACATTGCTTAAATAAACGATATTGCGTAAGCGACAAACCAAAATGTTGTTTAAACAAACGTCTTAAATATCGGCTACTCACTCCTAACCTTTCAGCTAACTTTTCGCAATCATGTTCATCGTATTGGTCAATGAGCTGCTTTGCCCTCATAGCGGTTGTTTTGACCCCTTGCCAAGCCGCACTTCCCGGTGCACTGTCTGGCCTACAACGAATGCAAGGCCTAAAACCGTCTTGCGCTGCATTATGAGCAAATTCATAATAAATAACATTTTTTTCAAGCGCAGTAGGCGCTGGACAAATAGGCCTGCAGTAAATACCCGTGCTTTTAACCGCAACATAAAAAAGACCATCAAATCGGTGATCGCGACTTTGACGTGCTTTTTGCCAGTAAGATGAAATCATAAATAGCTCTTTTAATAAGTGATCAGCACAAAGTTTAAATAAATTTTTAACCATTGCTAGCCACAATCGGAACTTAACTATTTAGCAAAATCTATTAACTCTTGACCCGTCAATCGATAAATAATCCATTCAGTTTGGGGCTTTGCACCTATACTGTCATAAAAATCTATAGCAGGCTTATTCCAATCCAAAACAACCCATTCAAAACGACCACAATTATTGCTCAACGCCTTATTAGCTAAATGCTTCATTATGGCTTTACCAGCACCTTTACCACGGCTATCTGGACTTACGTATAAATCTTCAAGATACAAACCGTTTTTACCTAGCCAAGTAGAATAATTGTAAAAGTAAACTGCAAAGCCTATAGGTTCATCGCCATCTAAACATATAATACTGTGCGCTGTGGCGCCTTCGCTAAATAATGTATCTAAAATAGCTTGCTCATTTGTTTTGACCGCATCTGGCTCTTTTTCATATATCGCAAGCTCTGTAATAAAATGTAAGATAATTTTGGCATCGCTTGGCTTCGCATCGCGAATTATAATTGACTTGCTCATAGTAGTGACCCTAAGTGTGCTGCACTATTGTTAAATTAAAATATGTGTTCAGTAAGTATTTATGGTGCTGATAATGTATTACACACCATGAAATTAATGTGTGTTTGAGTATGCCATACATTAATTAGCTTAATTGATTAATAAACAAAAAATATAATTGAATTAAAAACTATTAATGTGGTTTGCTATTTTTTGCACCTGAGTTCAGCGCTATAAAGTTAATTACGACACCCGTATTACCTAAGCTGTTTTAAATATATTTAAGCTACTCTTATTCAAGCAAAAATTGATTATGCGCCCAAAACGCAGAGAGCCTATAAAGCAAGCAACAATGCAAACTTAAATAAGAATCAAAACCAATAGTAACACAATGATTTTTATAGAGAAAACTTGCAATTACTTGGTTTTACACTACACTAGCCATAATTAACAAAGCTATGGTGACATATCATGAAAGGTAATCAAAAAGTAATCGACGCATTTAATGCGCTACTCGCCAACGAGTTAGCTGCAATCGATCAGTATTTTATACACTCTCGCATGTATGATGATTGGGGTTTAAATAAACTTTATGAGCGCCTTAATCATGAAATGGAAGAAGAAAAAGACCATGCTGACTGGTTAATCAAACGTATTTTATTTTTAGAAGGTGTCCCAAACCTTACCAAGCGTCGTGATTTGCTTATTGGAAACGATGTTAAAAGCATGATGCAAAATGATTTAACACTCGAATTAGAAGTTGTTGCCTGCGTAAAAGATGTAATTGCCATCTGTGAAGAACAGCAAGACTACCAATCTCGTGCGATACTCCAAAAACTATTGTTCGATACAGAAGAAGATCATGTTTACTGGTTAGAACAACAACTTGGCCTAATTGAAAAAATTGGCTCAGAAAATTACCATCAATCTCAAATGGGTTAGCAGGAGCTAAAGTTATGAAAGGCGACTTAGAGGTAATTAAAGCGTTAAATAGCGTACTTGCTAATGAACTTGTCGGAATTAATCAATACTTTTTACATGCACGTATGTTTAAAGACTTTGGTTTTAGCCAGCTTGATAAAGCAGACTACAAAGTGTCAATTCAAAAAATGAAAAACGCCGATCGTTTAATTGAGCGCATTTTATTTTTAGAGGGTTTACCAAACCTACAAGACTTAGGCCGTTTACGTATTGGTGAAAACAGCGAAGAAATGATTGCTGCTAACATGAGCTTTGAGCTTGATACTATAGACGAACTTCGCGCTGCGGTTAAATTAGCTGAAAGTAAAAAAGACTACATTAGCCGAGAAGCACTCGACCAAATTTTAAACGAACAAGAAGAGCAAATGGACTGGCTGGAAACACAGCAACAACTTATTGAGAATGTAGGTATAGAAAATTATCTTCAATCTCAACTTTAACAACACGTTATAAACATAAAAAAAGCAGCCACATGGCTGCTTTTTTATGCAGTGTTTTTTAAAATAATTAAGCGACTTGATCTGTTATGTCTGCAATTTGAATCAGCTTGCGATTCAAAATCTTCTTAGTACAACCACAGCATTTTCCGCATTGGCTGCCGACGTTAAGCTCTTTTGCCAACTCACGCATAGTTGTTGCACCATCATCAATTGTTTGTTCAATTTTTTTATCTGTCACACCGTGACATAGACAAATGTACATGATTACAAACCACTCTAATTACTTTCGATATAGTTATATTAATCTAAATAGTAATAGTTATCAATAATTTTTAGGGCATTATTTGAATTTTATTTTAAACCCAATTATAACTTTAGGGTAACCTTTCATACAAAAATTGGTAACTCATTGTTCCCCTGATCTTTTGTCAATTTTATTTAGTATCGCCATTGATTCAAATTAATAGATTGATCATTAAAATCTAATAATTAGTGAATATAGATTAGTTCATTTGAGAGTTGACTAATAAAACTTTCACTCAAAAGTGTGCACTAACACAAATATAAAGCACTTGCATAAAACTACTGACTACTCAGTTAGGCTCTTTTTGATAAAGAAAAAAGAGTGTGATTTAACACTCAACAAATTTACTTTAAGGAAGCGGCCCCCTGAAGCTAAACCCTATTTTTGCAATAACAGCCTTTAGTATCTGCTACAAGTAATTTTGAGTTAAACCCAGCAACTAAGTTAGTCATTGCCGTTTCTACAAAACCACTGCCCTGTGAGCAAGCCAATCCTTCGGATAATGGCCCCGCATAAACAAACTCGCCATTCTTATCCATAATTACTGCGGCTGGCGTAGCTGGAATAACGTGTTGTAACTTAGCTGAATATGGATGTTGAATAATATTAAAGCCTTTTTCGTCAGCAAACCGTTTAAGTGCGGTAATGTGTGCTTTAGCCTGCTTCGCGCAACCACAGTTTTGCTCTATGACAAGAACTAAAGACGCCTCGTGTATTTGCGTATTCAACCCTAGCTGCTTTTTAAAACTTAAAAACCAACCATCCTGTAATAATATTCTGTCACTATCAAACGATTTTAGCTGGCTAACCTGAAAATAAACTAAGCCTGATATAACGAATCCTAACCAGGCTAGTATTATAAACTTTAAAAAATGTGGGCTACTTAAATTTAGCAATTGATTGCTCAAGTACATCAATACTCACGTCGATTAACTGTACTTTGTCGGTGAGCTGCTTAACGATATTGGAATCTTCGTACTGGTTTTGGCGCATTTGGTCTGTGCTATTAGCAATTTGTTCTGTATTACCAGCTTGCTCTGAAACAACTTGTGCAACCGAGGTAGTACTACTGGATACCGCTTTTATCTGTTCACTCATTGCTGAAATGTTTTCTTTCATTGCAGTGCTTATTTCAGTTAAATCAACAACAAAGCTTACGCACTGAGTCATTGATTGAGTAGATGTTTTACTATTTGTAACCAAGTCTTTAAGAGTCAGGCCTATTTTGTCAGTAGTTGCTTTGCTATGGTTTGCCAATGATCGTACTTCATCCGCTACAACTGCGAAGCCCCTTCCGTGCTCGCCAGCTCTGGCGGCTTCAATGGCTGCGTTAAGCGCAAGTAAATTTGTTTGTTCAGCAATTCCAGATATTTCGTTTAATAAGCTTGAGATGACATCGCCGGCAGCAACGAGTTGATTAATTTGCTCTTCTGTATGATTTAACAAATTCAGTAGCTCTCTACTTTTGCTGTCGGTCTGCAATACGTCGTCTAGAGCCCCTTTAGCAGATTGTGTGATGCTATCTACTTGTGTTTTCAACACTTCGCTTTCTTGCTCTACTAATTTGAAACCATGCGCAACTTGAGCACCCGAATTAGCTATATCGTCTGTTTGCTGAGTTCGCTGCTGTGCACCATTCGCTAGTTGATCATGAACTTGTATTAATTCACCCGAATTGGTTTTAAGAGAATACGATTGAGTTTTAACTTGCTTAATAACGTCCGACAAGTAATCGAGCAAGGTGTTAAAACCAACAACGGCTTCACTTTGCGTGTAATCTGCTCTAAGAGATAATTTAATGTGCTCAGAGTTTTCCATGATTTGCTCAGTTGCTGAGCTAAGTGATGTTCCAGCCCGGCGCTCTCTCTCTAAAGTAATTGCTATGTAACCTACAACAAGCACTTCAACTATTGCATAAGCTGCATGAATAATCACAGTGCTAAAAGCAAGCCTATCAGGGTCAAAAACATAAAAGCCCGTATTTTGGGTTTGTAAGTAGTAGAAAGAAAGGTGATGGACGGCAACAAATACAATGGCTGTAATAAAAACTCGCCACTGAACAAAAACAATTAAAATAGGCATTAATATAAAAATTTCAAAATGCACTTCAATTAAGCCAAATGCTTGCTGTATGTGTAAAAAAGAAAACATCATAATTGCAGCAGCGACTATGTGGGGAGTAATAGGGTTATTTTCTTGAGTTTTAAGTAGCCATATTGGTAATAAACACAACGGTAAACCGACTATAAATGCTTGAGTTAACGTACCAAAATAAAGGCCTAATCCTATAGATTCGACGAATAAGATGACAAAAATAACTGTTAATAAACGACTAACACTAGACATAAAGACCCTAACTTTTAATTTTACTAATACATTTAACTTAGTACAAATACAGCCAAATAGTACCAATATTATCAATGAATAATTTAAAATTTAACATTAATAAACATTTAACTTACACTATATACAACTAACCTATTTAATTATAGGTAATATTTTCTTAAACGTAGGCGTAGCTGCAGTTTTTGTCCATTGAAATATAATAATTTCTGCACATGAAATTACCGCTCCGCCATGCTTTAGCTGTTCTATTGCGATACTTTTATGCTCAGCATTACGAGAGCCTATTGCATCTATTACTAAAACCACTTCAAATCCATTTTTTAATAAATCAATACACGTTTGTAAAACACACACGTGCGCCTCAGTGCCCACTACAACAATCGTTTTTTTGCTAAAACTAATTAACTTATCTAAGAAGCCAGCTTCTTCACAAGCACTAAAATGCACCTTACTAAAATACGTAGCATGCGGTAAAACAGATTTAATTTTGTTGTCGGTTTCTCCTAATCCTTGGACGTACTGCTCTGAGATAAGTGTTGGTATGTCGTGCACACAAGATGCCTGCGCTAATTTTAGTGTATTTTTTAAAAGACTTTGAAAATCACTAATCATAGGAGAAAGTCGCTCTTGAATATCTATGATCAGTAAAAGACTATCTTTAGCTTGTATGTTTGTTAAAGCCATTTTAAGACCTCCCTAAAACCCTTAAATAATGTTAAATATTAGTTCATTGCATTAAATTTGCACTGACAAAATATGTTTTTTTTTTGTAAAAACAAAATAAAAACTGTGCTATATTTAACACTTAGCTGTATGTAGCTGCACCTGTTTTGGAGATCGGTCATCAGTGCCAATAAGTAAATTTTGCCTTTTTTTTCTATTTATAATGTTGTGTATTCCTCATGCATTTGCATCGCAAAATTATGCCCAACAGCTACAGCGTCTTTCTACTGATGAAGGTCTTTCACAAAATTACGTTGTAAAAATACAAGAAGATGAGATTGGCTACATTTGGATTGCAACGCAACAAGGACTAAATAGGTTTGATGGCTATAACGTTGAAACATTCGACGGTGGTTTTGAGTTAGACAAACATTACATTTTTACAGTACTAAAAACACAAGACGGTAAGTTACTTGTTTCTACTGATATAGCTGGGGCATACCTAATAGATCCACTAACCCTTAAAACAGAAAAAATTTACTCTGGTCAGCTCGATAAAGAAAAACAGATTTATTCACCTGTTGAAGCAATGGCTGAAAAAAACGAACTTTATTACTTAGCAATTGATAACCAAATAGTCACTTACAACAAAATCACTGGAGCTTTTACACAAACAGCCGCTTTAGCTGAAAAAACTTCGTTTATTCGCGCTTTAACACTACACAATAATACACTTTTCATTGGTGCCAATAATGGGCTATATGCGTTCAACCTTGTAAGTAATCAGCTTACAGAAATACCACTTCACTCTGCCGAAAAAACAACAATAGACAACATCAATGTAAAGTTTTTACAGGTAGATAAAGAGCTTGGCCTTCTAGTTGGCACGGTAGAAGGGCTGTATAAGTTCGCATTTTCAGAAGATAACCTTGTACTCAGCTCTAAAATAACGACGCTTATTCCCGATCTTAATATCTGGGATTACATTAATTCTGACCAAGGTGAGTTTGTAGCAACAGAAAAAGGGTTATATAGTTTTAGCCGGGTAAACGGCGAAATAGAGTTCATATTAAATTATGAAAAAAGTAAATTTAATATAAACGATAACTCAATTGACGATTTAACAATAAGCAAAACAGGAGTACTTTGGTTATCATCAAGAAGCCAAGGGGTATTCACGTGGCCCATTAATACAAGACGATTTAAAAATATTAAGTTGCCCGTCAATAATACAATAAACAAAATTCACGAAGACGAAGATAATACTATTTGGTTTGGTACAAACGATGGCCTAGCTCAATACAACCCTAAAACAAAAACTACACGTACTTTTTTAAACTCAACCGACGCTAAAGCAGTGTTTGGTTCGTCAGCAGTTTATGATATTTTTGCTTCCTCTCTTGGAAACAACCAATATTTATGGCTATATTCTTACAATGGGTTTGAATTGTTTGATAAAAATAGTAAGCAATTAGTATCAAATTTAAGTACTAATAACGATTTACTTACTCAACCTACTGTTTTCGGTTTTGCCAAAATTGGCACTCATCAATATGCATTTGCAAACGACAAAAACTTTTACCTATTTAACGAAAAAACAGGTGATATAAGGGTTATTGAAGGACTTAAAAACTTTCTAGACCCGATATATGCCTATGTGTTCCTTCCGCCAATAGAAACACACCCAAATGAACTTTTAATTAGTATGACCAACAGCCTATATAGGTATAACGAGTCAACACAAAGCTTAAACCAAATATTTCAGTCATCAAAGAATAGAGACGACATCTATTACACTGTAGATAATTATTACCTTGACTTAAAAAGAAATGTTTTATGGCTTGCAACTACTTATGAAGGCTTGATTGGCATAGACCCACAAACCTATGAACGTAAACATTCTATGGGGCTCAAAAGCTCTTTAAATTCTAATTCAATTTTGTCTTTAGTGCCTGAAGAAAACAAGTATCTTTGGGCAAGCTCTGAGAATGGACTCTACAAGATAAACCTCAACACACTTAATGTTACAAGTTTTTCTGTTAAAGATGGTTTAAGCACCAATAAATTTACAGACTACACACAAAGAAAATTGAATAACGGGCAAATAATATTAGGTAGTAATGCTGGCGCGCTTCTTTTTAATCCTGCTGATTTCAATACAAAAGCAACAACTAAAAAAGATAAATTAGCAATTACAGATGTCAGTCTATTGACAAGAGAATTACCTTTTTCACCTCTTGCATACAGTAATCAACCACTCAAATTGAGCCATGATGATATGGGGTTAACGGTAAGGTTTTCTGACTTTTCTTACCCAGATACAAATAAAACGTTATATGATGTGGTTCTTGATGGCCCAACATCACTTACCTATGACAACTTAAAATCAAATCAGGTGTTTTTTACTAAACTTCAACCAGGAAGCTACTCTCTCACTATCAACGCTCATTTTAAAGATGGTGTAATTAAAGCCCCACCAGTTAAGCTGAGCATGAATGTAGCCTATGCTCCTTGGAAGTCACCCTTTGCGATATTCACATATATTATAGTTATGTTAAGCCTCTTCGCTTTATTTTTCTGGCAATACCGTAACCGCCAAAATGTTATTCAACAAGCGCATACAGACACTATAAATTCGAAAAAACAAACAGAGCTCGCTCTTAAAAATAATAAAAGTGGAATATGGGATTTTCGATTTAAAGATGGTTCTGTAAATACCTTACGCGGCATAGAACTGGGTTATGAGAACCTTGAAGAACGAGTATCGATAGAGCTGTTTTATTCTATTATACACCCTGACGATAAGCGTCGATTTGAAACCAAATGGCAAGGCTTTATAAGCAAAAAAAGTAAAAATAAAAATTGGCAATTAACATATCGTCTCCGCCATAAAAATGGGCAGTGGTTGTGGTATCAAGACACTGGCCAAATAATTTTTGACACTCAAACAGGCAAACCTTTGTATGTATCTGGTATTTATACCAATATTACAGAGCAGCGTGCCAATGAAGAACAAGCCAAAATACTAGGTGAAGCATTTAGCCAAATAAACGATTGGTTACTGATTTTAGACGATCATTTAATGCCATTTTCAGCAAATAATAGTTTTATAAGAACGTTCTCTGATTCAGAGGAATTTACAAATATTAGCCCGAAACTATTTATAAAGTCTATTGGTAAAGAAAACTGTAAAGAGTTCGCAAAAATACTTAAAAAATTGCAACCAACTGAAAACTGGCATATTGATACGTTAATAAAAACAGCTAAAAGCAGTAAGCACCCAGTGCATATTAATGTGACTGCTGTAGCAAAAAGTACAACAGAAGTAAGCTACTATGTAATTGTTATTTCTGACCTAACAGAGCAAAAAAGAGCTGAAAATGAGCTGCGTTATTTGGCTAATTACGACGCACTAACAAAGCTACCAAATCGTAGTTTAATGTATCAAGAAATTGAGGAAGCCATTAAACAAGCCGAAAGTTCAAATACACATTGCGCACTCTTATTTATAGACTTAGATAAGTTTAAACCAGTAAATGACTCTTTTGGTCATGCTGTAGGTGACAAGCTTCTTTGTAATATTACTGAACGGGTGGGTAATATCCTTAACGAAAATGCACAGCTTGGCCGTCAAAGTGGAGATGAGTTTTTAGTTCTGATTAAAAATGTAGAATCTCAGGACTCATTAAAAGAAACAGTTATGCTAATTAGTAAAGAATTAGCAAATAAAGTGATGATTGAAGACTTTGCGATTAATATTTCTGCCAGTATAGGCGTTGCTTTGTACCCATTTGATGCAATAACAACCGACATTTTAATTCGTAACGCAGACGTCGCTATGATGCAAGCAAAGCAAAATGGCAGGAATGGTTTTAGCTTCTTTAGCGATGAAATGAACGAACAAATAAAACAAAAGCTAATGCTCGAAAATGATTTAAAAGATGCAGTAAAAGCCGACTTATTTTTTAATCATTATCAGCCAATTGTTGATATTGAAGCAAGAACAATAAATGGTGTAGAGCTACTAATGCGCTGGAAAAACAAAGAGCAATTTGTTTCACCCGCAGTGTTTATTCCAATTTCAGAAGAAACCGGTTTAATCGAGCGCTTAACTGAGTTAGCCCTTAAACGCGCACTTATTGAATTAGCGCCACTACTGAATGACAATCCATTATTTTATATTTCCTTAAACCTATCACCAAAACATATTTTAAAGGAGAATATAACCGAACGTTTACAATGCATACTAGCAGACGCGGGTATTCTGCCAAAGCAACTGAGGCTCGAAATTACAGAGACTATATTGCTTGAAGATAAACTGAAAGCTGCTAAGCAGTTACAAAAATTAAAAGCAGCAGGATTTAAATTATTGCTTGATGACTTTGGTACAGGCTATTCATCGCTGACTTACTTAAGCCAATTCCCAATTAACGTTATAAAGATAGATCAAAGTTTTGTAAATAGTATTGGTGAGGACAAAGGAGACGAGTCAATTATTAAAACTATTATTTCTTTAGCTGAAAATTTAAACTTATATTGTATTGCCGAAGGCGTTGAAAATCGTGACCAAATGGAGTTTTTAGTTAACGCTGGTTGCCATGTGCTTCAAGGATACTACCTTGCAAAACCAATGAGCGCTGAAGCACTTAATGAAAATAGTTGTTTTAGAAAAATTATTGAGCTTATTTGAAGCAACTAGCAAGGCATTAGAGCCCCCATCCACTAACACACAGTTCTAATGACCTTTGTGGGTTAGTGTTTGTTAAAACTTAAAGCGGTTTAATCGCAGCACCAGGTTGGCTACTACTCCTGCACTACTCTTCAGCCTTTACACGGTGTAACAGTAAACCAAAGCCGAGCAACAAGAATTAAACTGCCCCGGGAGATTCCTTTGGGGCCGCGTCTGCTTGCATTAATTCTGCGTTATCAACTATTTGTGAAGGTACACACCTTATGTGCACTGTCTTGCCTAAGCACCATGTAGGCCGTTGGAATTTAACTTTGAAAGGTTAATAAACTCTAGTGAATATGATGGCATTCATGGCTTTCAATTTGCAGTACGCTACTCGTTACTCTAAACCTTTCAGCAAGCAGATTCTCTACCTTTAAGCGACATGCTTCGTCATGCTTTTCAATAGTACAGTGCTTTTTGAGTACCACATGAGCCCCCACCACTAGGCCATCGTAATTACGTGTTACAGTTACATTATGTACGTTATGTACGTGTTCTATGCTTGTGATTTCGCTTTCAATATCTGTTACCTTGGGAAGTTTTGCTTTATTTAAACGCAAACCTTTAATACAACTTATAATTACTTTAATGCCCGTAAACAATACAAACGACGCTATAAGCATACTCGATAAAATATCGATGACCGCAAGGCCTGTGAAATATATTAGTACACCAGCAACAAAAGTGGACACAGTAGAAATCAAATCAAAAAACGAATGTAAGAACACGGCATAAACATTAATGCTTGCTTTTCGCCCCTTGTATAATACCCAAGCAGCGGCACCGTGGAACAAAAAGCCTAGCCCCGCAATTACCGACATTAAGTAACTATTTATCTCAAGTTCGTTACCTTCATGCTGATGAATAAATCGCTCCCCACCTTCATATAGAATCACCAAACTAATTGCGAGATATAAAATGCCATTAATAAGCCCACCCATTAACTCAGCCCGTTGATAGCCATCATTGAAAGTTTTAGCTAAGTGAATAGCAAAACTTGAAGCAATTAAGGCAATAAATAGCGAACTATTATGCACAAACAAATGTCCTGCATCAGCTAATACAGCAAGCGAATTAGCATAATACGCGCCAATTACTTGTATGATCATAAATGAGCATGTTATTGCAAGCGCAATGAGTAAGCGCCTACGAGAAGCTTGGTGTGTTGTAATTTCGGTCATGAAATACTTGGATTACCTATACTTAAAATGCAAGTAAGCCGCTAAAGGCTCACTGAAGAAAGGAGTAATGATATACAGTATCAATTATAATGCGTGACTCACATAAACGCACTAAAAAAGTTAGTAATATCAACAAAACTGTACTAAAACTATATTATAAGAATAAAAATCAATCGGATATGTCCTATCTTTTATAGAAAATGAGGTAACTTAAACGTTGAACTCGATTAAAGAGATCTGGAGTACATTAAAGTGTCTCCCTTTTGCTGTTTTGGTCCACGACTCAAAAACACGCAACTACAAAGCGAACGAATCCGCGTTAAACCTGTTTAATTTAAAGCAGCATTCTGACTTGAATGAAAATCACTTTGGTCACATAAAGCTAATAAGCCCTTTAAGTAAAAAAACTTTATTATTACAGAACCTTTTTGATGTTTATCTTATACCTAATGTTCAAAATAAAGTGGTGCTTGAAGTAGATCAAACAGCCTTCTTACTGAACATTAAATTTGCCAATATTACCGAGACCGTTTCAATGATCACCTTTGAAATAGAAAAACAAACAATTGATGAACAATATAACTTTGATGTTGTTATATCGAATATATCAGCCGATCTCATTGATATTCAAAACGATGATGTAGATAAACATATTAATTATGCATTAAAAGCAATTGGCACTGTATGCCATGCAGATCGCAGCTATTTATTTAAATTTAACGATGAAAATACGCAAATGAGTAATACTCATGAGTGGGTAAATACGGGAATAACACCATTCAAAGATTCACTACAAAATATTCCTAAAAGCGAACTTCCCTACTTTTTTAAATTAATGAACGACACTTACCTTTTTAAAGTAAATGATGTTGCGGATTTACCAGCCTCTGCAGGTGGTGAAAAAAAAGAATTTGAACTACAAAAAATCAAATCAGTAATGTGCATTGGCTTAAGCTACGAAAAAGAGCTTGTTGGTTTTATTGGTTGCGATTGTGTAGCAGTAAAACGTGAATGGACAAACCTTGATTTAATCAGAATAAAATTAGTGGGTGAAATACTAACCAACGCGTTCAAAAATATAAACTATAAACAAAAATTAGAACTTACTCAGCAGCAACTTATCACAGCCAATCAACAATTAAGTGAGCTGGTAAATACAGACGGCTTGACTAACATAGCTAATCGTCGATGCTTTGATCAAACTATAGATGACGAAATACAAAGATGCGTTCGTTACCAACAACCCATTAGTTTACTTATTTGCGACATCGACTTTTTTAAAAAATACAACGATAGTTATGGTCATCAAAAAGGGGATGAGGCATTAAAACAAGTTGCTGAAACACTGCAAAATTTATGTAAGCGCCCCGGCGATCTAGCAGCTCGATATGGTGGTGAAGAATTTGCACTTATTTTACCCTGTACCAATACTGATAATGCATATTGCTTTTCCACTCTAATTCAAAAAGAAATAGCCAAGTTGGGCATAGAGCATAAATATTCAGAAGTAAGTGATATGCTTACTTTAAGTATTGGTTTTTATAGCCTAATTCCTAACACAAAAACAATAGCAGAAGACATTATTGCAAAAGCAGACGCTGCTCTTTATAACGCTAAAGAAACTGGTCGAAATAAAATTTCCGAGAGCCCCCCTCGATAATATGTACTTCTTAAGTGCCCACTTTTTGTAGGTAATTACATTGAAAAGTGGTAGTCTTTATTAGTTTAAAATTAAAACAATACACCATTTTATGATTAATTATTATAAGGAATATTTAAATGGATCCAGTGTCACAAATCCTCGATGTCGTATTTACCGTTGAGGCATTTTTACTCATATTTGTTATTGTGCTTCTAAAAAGCAGTGTTAAATTTGTCCCTCAAAATAGAGCTTGGCTAATTGAACGTTTTGGTAAATACCAATCAACCAAAGAAGCCGGCCTTAATTTTATTATTCCGTTTATCGATAGAATATCTGCCGACCGCAGCTTAAAAGAACAGGCCCAAGATGTTCCATCTCAATCAGCTATAACAAAAGATAACATCTCGTTAATTGTAGATGGCGTATTGTACTTTCGAGTATTAGACCCGTACAAAGCTACCTATGGTGTTGACGATTATACATTTGCAGTTGTTCAGCTTTCGCAAACAACAATGCGCTCAGAGCTTGGTAAAATGGAGCTAGATAAAACTTTTGAAGAGCGTGACCTACTAAACACAAATATAGTAGCTGCAATAAACCAGGCATCTGAGCCATGGGGTATTCAAGTACTGCGTTACGAAATTAAAGATATTGTGCCACCGAACTCGATTATGGAAGCTATGGAAGCACAAATGAAGGCTGAGCGTGTAAAACGTGCTCAAATTTTAGAGTCTGAAGGTGACCGTCAAGCAAATATAAATGTCGCTGAAGGTAAAAAGCAAGCACAAGTGCTTGCTGCAGAAGCAGATAAAGCTGAGCAAATTTTACGTGCGGAAGGTGAAGCTACCGCAATTACAACCGTCGCTGAAGCACAAGCCAATGCACTATTAAAAGTCGGTGAAGCCGCTGATACAGAGCAAGGGCAAAAAGCGATTCAACTTGATTTAGCAACTAAAGCCATTTCGGCTAAAGAAGCCATTGCACGTGAATCATCTGTTGTTCTTCTCCCTGACAACGCAACAGATGCAAGCTCAATGGTTGCGCAAGGCATGGCAATCATTAATAGTTTAAACAAGCAAAATAAAGGTTAACACCTAAAGAGGTTTGTATGGATTTTATTATGCAAAATTTACCACAAGCACTTATGGTGCTTGGTATAATTGCCTTAATAATAGAAGTAGCCGTGCTGGGTCTCTCTACTATTATTCTATTATTTTTTGGCTTATCACTACTGATAACTGGTTTTTCAATGAGCATAGGAATATTGCCTGACTCATTAACAACTGCACTATGGAGTAACACAGTGGTAACGGCTATTTTAGCCATTGGCCTGTGGAAACCTCTAAAAAAAATGCAAAACCGTGTGGATACAAAGCCCGTAACAAACGATTTTGCAGAGCTTACGTTTACTCTAGATAACGATGTTACCGAGCAAGGGTTAACTACTTATAATTATTCAGGTATTAGCTGGAAATTAAAAAGTGAGGAAGCAATTACTGCAGGCACTCGCGTATACGTTATGAAAAAAGATGTTGGTGTAATGTGGGTCAAACCGGTTTCACAGTAATTTGTAAGCTAATTATAAAATAACGGGTGGCTCGAGTTGCCCGTTTTTTATCCCGCTAATTTTAAGTGTCGTCCCTTGTATATTTTGTAAGTCCTTATTAGAGTCGCATAATGCTGAAGTCACAAATAGCAGCTCACCTTGTTTGCCGCCAAATGCTGTACATGTAGGATTGAGGTTATTTACTTTTATTGTATGAATTACTTCTGCATCAGGCGATAAACACATAATACAGCCCATTCCCCATACCGCTAACCACAAGTTACCAATACTGTCGATTACGCAACCATCGGGATCTACATCGGTGTTATTAAATTGATAGAATACCTTCGCTGTGCCAGCAACTTCACCTGTATTAACATCAAGGTCAAGAACGTAAAGACAGCTTGTAAAAGAGTCACAATAGTATCCACGAGAGCGAGCTTTATCAAAACACAAACCATTAGGAATGGTTAAATCAGTCACAATGCAATCTAGCTTTTTATTGTAATAGCGGTATATCTTGCCCTGCCCTTTTTCGGCAGTCTTATCCATTGTACTTAACCAAAAACCACCCCAGGGATCGGCACGCCCATCGTTTGAGCGCCTATTCGAGTCACCACTTTCAAGTTCCTTAATTAACTGAGGTATTTTACGCTTTATATGATAACGGTAAATTCCAGATTCAGTTCCTAAAATTAAATGCTCTTTATCTTGCCAAGCTATAGCTGTCACTATAAAAGGCATTTCAACCGAGTAAGCATTTGCTGGTTCATCGAGTGAGCAACAAAATAACAGTTTTTCATTGATATCAACCCAAAAGAGTGTTGCCAACATTGGGTGCCATAGCGGACTTTCGCCAAGCTGATTTTGCGTATTATTAAATAAGGTGATTTTAAAATCGCTCATTTTAGAGTTTATTTACCTTGTAGGAGCAAACTATGACCTTAGTACAATTAATCGCAGCACAAGGTTCTTAAATAACGGGCTCGATAGCGACAACGGCTAAATCATACTGACTTACATTCGCGATATAATAACTATAAACTTGTCAATTTATGCAAAAATATTGACGCGTATTATCCATCTTAATGTTGCAGTATCAGTAACCCGTTTAAGGTTTATTATTAACATAAGCTTAAAGCCTAACATTAACAAAAAATATAACTCAGTGCGATGTAATTACAGCCATAAAATTTCTAAAAATAGTATGCCGATTAATTAATATATTAACTACCAACATATTTATTAAATTAAATGTCTGATTTATTGCTTTTTTAATATTGAATTAACTTTTAATAGGAATGCAACTTATTGATAGTATGTGTTTTATAAGTCGCCCTCACTCGCCATAGTTGGTAACATAAAGTCAGATTAAAAGGAGTTACAATTATGGCTAAAAATATAAAACATGCACTTGTAGTCGAAGGTGGCGCAATGCGCGGTATATTTGCTGCAGGTGTCCTTGATGAATTTTTATCACAAAATCATCAGCCCTTTGATTGTTACTTTGGCGTTTCTGCAGGAGCAACAAATGTAGCTGCATTCTTATGTAAGCAACCCATGCGAAACTACAAAGTGATAACAGATTATTCATGTAGGCCGGAGTTTATTAATCTGGCTCGGTTTTTAAAAGGTGGTCACTTATTTGACCTTGATTGGTTATGGGAAGAAACTATTCGTGAAATTCGTCTACAAACCGAAATATTTGAGCAAAACCCACAACCGTTTTATATTGTTACTACCGCTATAGATTCAGGTAAAGCCTATTATTTAGAAGCAACAAACGACAATATGGTTGAGCAATTAAAAGCATCCTGCGCAATTCCTATTGCATATCGTGATTACCCGATTATAAATAACACACCTATGACGGATGGTGGAGTTGCAGACTCTATTCCTGTTATCAAGGCGTATGAAATGGGGGCGCGCGAAATAACGGTTATCTTGTCACGTTCACGAGGGTACAAAAAAAAAGCGACAAAAACGTCTTGGCTCACTAAACAAATTTATAAGGGCTATCCTGCACTCATAAATGCAGCATTAAATAGAGCTGACGTTTATAATAAAAGTATCGATTTTATAGAAAACCCACCCAGCGATTGTATAGTTAATATTATTGCACCACCAAAGCACTTTAAAGTGGGCAGAACCACTAAATCGTTTAATATTTTAAATAAAGGATACCAAATGGGCATAACTGAAGCGCGTGCTCACTTGCAAGCACCCTAAAATAAACAATTAAAGAAAATACTTTAACCGCCGATATTAATTTAGTCAGGAGAAAAATATGAGTGAAAAAATAAATGACGATGCACTTCATGCTCTTAAAATAGCGTTTACATATATGCCAAAAGCTATTGAAGTGACTAAATATGAATATGGTGAGCGTTATCAAACGGTCCTTGATCATATAGAAGCCGTAAGAGAAACACTGCTGATAAACGATGTTGATCCAGAAGAAGTTGATGGAGATATCAACCCAGAGTACACACCTAACTCAACATACTAGATTAAATAACGTGCACACAGATACGCTAAATCTATATTTTAATCAAATCGTGTTTTTATGTATTTAGTTGCCGAGATAGTAATAGCTTTTTATCACTTTTTAACGTTATTCTAAGCTTGCTAAATAAAGTTTTAAAAAATTAATACCATAGGGTTTTTCTATTGAATTTTCTTAGGCAATTTCACGACATAGTCTCTGATCAAAGTTTATCATTTGACAACAAAACGCAAAAGCTATTAACGTTTGGGCTTAACGTTTTTAATCTTGATTTAGCTATTATCAGTAAGGTTGAAGACCAGTGTTACACTGTTTTATATGCGGTTACCCCTAACAACGATCTTGCTATAGGTACACAATTTGACCTAGAAGGTACTTACTGCACACACACCCTCAAAGCAGGCTCAGCCCTCGCATTTCACAATGTATCTCAGAGCGAAATTGCAGACCACCCTTGCTTTGCTAATTTCCAACTGGAATCCTACATTGGTGCTCCTATTAAAATAGGTAATGAAGTGTTTGGAACCGTTAACTTTTCTTCTGCTGATTCATCGCCTGTTTTTACAGACCAAGCCTATGATTATATAGAATTATTTGCACAATGGTTAGGTGCGGAATTTGCCAGAAACCAAACAAAAGATCGCCTAATAAAAAATAGTAATAGCCTTGTTAAGCTTGAAAGCGTTGCGAATATAGGAACTTGGGAAGTTGATATTGCCCACAATAAAATTTATTGGAGCAAACAAACTAAGCTTATTCATGAAGTTGATGAAAACTATCAACCTCTTATGGAAACAGCAATTAACTTCTATAAAGAGGGATCTAGCAGAGAAAATATTACCAAAGCAGTAGAGTTAGCCGTTAGCAAAGGCGAAAAGTGGAATTTAGACCTTGAAATTGTTACTGCAAAAAATAACAACATTTGGGTATCGACCTTTGGAGAAGCTGAATTTGAAGGCGACACCTGCGTAAGGTTATTTGGCACGTTTCAAGATGTAACAGAGTCGATGACTCTTCGTGAAGAACTTAAAAGCAAAAAAGCAGAGGCTGAACGCTTACTTTTTGATAGAAGCATGCTTTTTGCAAAAATTAGCCATGAACTCAGAACGCCACTCAATGGTATTACAGGCATGCTCACCAACTTGATAGATGAGCATGATGAACAAAAAAGAACAGAAAAAATTAAAGTTGCGCTACGCAGCTCAGACATATTATTGAATATTATTAATGAGGTTCTTGATTTCTCAAAAATTAATCATGGCGAGCTTAAGCTTGAACCAAACAATGTTTTATTAAAAACTGTTTTCACTGACCTTGTTTCACTTTATACCCCTTTATTTACTGAAAAGCGTGTCGCACTTGAAGTGAAAAATGAAATTAATGACGATTGCTGGGCCTTTTTCGACAACACGCGCCTAAGCCAAATTACCTCCAATTTACTCAGTAATGCATTAAAGTTTACAGAAAAAGGTAGTGTAAAGCTGGACACGTTTTTAACCAATATTGACGACGCTTTGTCACTCACTATTACCGTGACTGACTCAGGCAGAGGGATGACTCCTGAATTTCTTAAATCGCTATTTTCACCATTTACGCAAGAAGTCGATGCTAAAAATACAAAAGGCGGTACAGGTCTAGGCTTAGCAATTGTAAAAGAACTTGTTCAGTACATGGGCGGTAAAATTGAAGTCAGTAGCGAAATTAATAAAGGCTCTACATTTTCAGTTTATATCCCTATAACCCGAGGTGAAGAGCAAGCACTTGAAAATAAACCGCTCGCTAACATTGATTTAAACACAAGCGAGTTATCTGTGCTTGTTGTTGATGACAACGACATCAATAGATTAGTGCTTAACGCATCCCTAAATAAGCTTAATATACACCCCGACTTTGCGGTTGATGGTCAAGACGCTGTTTTAAAATGTAAGCAAAAGCCGTATGACCTTATTTTCATGGACTGTATTATGCCTATTTTAGACGGTTTTGAAGCAACTAAGCAGTTAAGAGAACAAAAAATTTGCCCTACTAATAAAACGTATATTGTTGCATTAACTGCTAATACATCGTCTCAAGACAAACTTGCCTGTAAACAAGCTGGCATGGATATGTTTATATCAAAACCTTTTAAAATGTACTCACTTGAGCTCGCTATCGCATCAGCAATAAAAACCGTTAAGCCAAAATTACATTAAATGTACCTGACAGTAAGTAAAAGGAAATAACAATGAAATTAATAGCTCGGACCATTTTGATTACTATTTTAGCTTTGTCACTTTATGTCGGTTATTCGTCACAGGATTGGCAGTCAATCATGGTAATTTTAATTATTAGTGGCTTTTTACTACTACTTACCTTTGTCACTACAAACTCAAAACAAGGTGCAACCACATATAATACTAGTACAAGTTACTCTGATAATAATTGCAGCGGTTCAGATTCTGGCTGTGGTGGCGGTGGCGGTGGCGATTAACCTATTTATATATGATTAATTACGCCATAAAAAAGCCGCCTTTGGAGAGGGCGGCTTGGGTTAACAAACAGCGATGGGTGTACCTTGCTGTTATATCAAGAGAAGTTTTGCACGTTAAGCAGCTGTTTTGTCTTGCTCGCTTTCTTCGCTGTTGCGAATTAAGTAATCAAAAGCACCTAAACTTGCTGTTGCACCACTGCCCATGGCAATAATAATTTGCTTAAATGGGGTATTTGTTGCATCACCTGCGCCATAAACACCCGGTAATGAAGTAGCACCTTTTGCATCAATTAATATTTCACCAAATTTACTTAGCGCTAAGTCACTAATTTTTAACCACTCAGTGTTAGGAATTAAGCCTATTTGTACAAAAATACCCGCTAGAGTAAGTGCCTTGCTATCACCTGATACTCGGTCTGTGTACGTGAGTCCTGTTACCTTTTTACCATCGCCAAGTACTTCTGTAGTTTGGGCGTTTTTGATAATAGTAATATTATTTAAGCTTTTCGCTTTGCGAATAAGTACTTCATCGGCGCGAAGTGTATCTGCAAACTCAAGTACCGTTACGTGCTCAACAATGTTTGCTAAATCGATTGCCGCTTCAATACCTGAGTTACCACCACCAATCACTGCTACAGGCTTACCTTTAAACAAAGGGCCATCACAATGCGGGCAGTATGCTACACCATGTCCGCGGTACTCTTGCTCACCGGGTACGTTCATTTCACGCCAGCGTGCACCGGTTGCTAAAACAAGTGATTTAGCTTTTAAAGTAGCCCCGTTCTCAAGCGTAATTTCGTATTTGTTATTAACGCGTTCAAGTCCTGCAGCACGTTGGTTATGCATTACATCAACATCGTACTCTTTAACATGCTCTTCAAGCTGTGCAACAAGTTTTGGCCCTTCAGTGGCTTTAACAGATATAAAGTTTTCAATAGCTAATGTGTCAGCAACTTGCCCACCAAAACGTTCAGCTACAACACCTGTATTTAAGCCTTTACGTGCAGAGTAAATAGCAGCTGAGGCACCCGCAGGCCCACCACCAACTACTAGTACGTCAAATTCATCTTTTTCACTCAGTGCCGCTGCTTGGCGTGCTGCACCTTTACTATCTACCTTGTTTAAAATGTCAGTTAGGCTTAATGCACCTTGGCTAAATGGTTCGCCATTTAAATAAACAGCCGGTACGGCTAAAATGTTGCGCTCTTCTACTTCCTCTTGAAATAGTGCGCCATCAATCATTGTTGCTTTAATTTTGCTATTAGTCGCGGCCATTGTATTTAGCGCCTGTACTACTTGAGGGCACGTTTGGCAGCTCAAGCTAATGTAAATTTCAAAATTAAGTTCTTGATCAAGTGATTGTATCTGTTCAATGTCTTCGCTTTTTGCTTTACTTGCATGCCCGCCAGTATGTAAAAGCGCCAACACTAAACTTGTAAATTCGTGTCCCATCGGTACGCCTGCAAACGTAATATGGGTATTTTTAACTGGTGAATGTACAACCATAGACGGGCGGCGTGCGCTGGTATCTGGGTTGTTAACTACCGTAAACTTATCGCTTAATGATGCTAAATCATTTGCTAAGCTTTCTACTTCTGTTGATTTTTTGCTGTCATCCAAGGCAATAAGCAGCTCAACAGGTTGAGTAAGCGATTCGAAATGGCTTTTTAATTGATTTTTAATGTTGTTATCTAACATGGCTTAACCCTTTTTAGGAAAATTTAAACAGCAAGCCTCTCATGCCAATAAATGCATGTGCTTAATTACAATATTGAGATAGGAGGCACCAATAAACGAATATTTATTGGTTTAAGGGCAGTTACCTGCCCTTACAGTTGAGGTAATCTATACTTAGATTTTACCAACTAGGTCTAGTGAAGGAGCAAGTGTGTCCTCACCTGGCTGCCAAGATGCTGGACAAACTTCACCGTCGTGAGTTGCAATGTATTGTGCAGCTTGTACTTTACGCACTAGCTCTTTAGCGCTACGGCCAATGCCTAAATCGTGAGTTTCAATTACTTTAATTTCACCTTCAGGGTTCATTACAAACGTACCACGAAGTGCTAGGCCATCATCTTCAATCATAACGCCAAAGCTGCGAGTAATACGGCCTGTTGGGTCGCCAATCATCGGGAATTTAATTTTACCGATTGTGTCTGACGTATCGTGCCATGCTTTATGAGTAAAATGAGTATCAGTTGATACTGAGTAAACTTCTACACCCATTTCTTGTAGTTGCTCGTAGTAATCAGCAACATCGCCAAGTTCAGTAGGACATACAAATGTGAAATCTGCTGGGTAAAAGAAGAAGATTGACCACTTACCAAGTACATCTTTTTCAGATACTTCTACAAAATCACCATTGTGGTATGCAGTTGCGTTAAAAGGTTGAATTTTTGTGTTGATTAATGAAGTGCTCATAGTATTCCTCATTTATATTTAATTTATTAATTTAAGTTACCAAGCAAAGCGAGATTTGTTGGCTAACCTTGCTGGCTTGATTAATACAATAAGCCCATCGATAAATTAAATAAAATTGATTGTTTAGATTAAAACAATCGATTTTTAGGATGAAACTAAATAATAACTAGATTCGTAGTTAATTTATTGCAATTTATCGGTTTGCGCGCGTAAGGCTGATACAATTGCCTCGCTTACTATTAAAAATACTCAGGGCACACTGTTATGAACAAGTTTATCAATCACATCCAATTAGGCTATCTTGGCCTAATACCATTTCTAGCCTGTTTAGCGTGGCCGCTGATGCTCGGTAGTAACAGTGTTAACTTAGAGTTTTTTACGTTTTATAGCATTGCTATTCTTGCTTTTATGGCAGGTAATCTTTGGCATGCCGGCCAGCAAAGCTATGCTGATGCAATAAAAGCGGTACTACCTGTTATTCCGGTACCATTTTTAGCATTTTTACCTGTTGAATGGGTTTTAGGGTGGTTATCGCTGAGTTTTTGGCTTGTTCTACTTTTTGAAAAATCAACATCACAGTGGCAAACCTACGACAAAGACTATCAAAAAATGCGCTTTGTGCTGACGTCGGTCGTGTTTGTATGCCACATATTTATTATTGGTATGAGTATTTACCCAAAATAGTAGCTATTACCTTAAATATTGCGCGGTAATAATGTACCATCCGCGCACAGCTATTTGAGGACTCACCATGATTGACCAATTACGCCAGCAGCTTGACGAGCTTGGCGAAAACTATGTAGAAAAAAACGCCGCTTTCAAAATCAAGGTCATTCCATTTTTTTGCGCTATTAGCATTAAAAAAGATCACAAAAATGAAAACCGCCTCAACTTTTATTCAAATCAACTTATTGAGATATTTCTAGTTGTTTTGCTCATATTATTTGGCGTAACGTTATATAAAGCGGACGGTGGGTTTACAGATGGCCCACTGCATTTTGCATTTGCAATTGTAATCACTTTTAACTTAATTATTAAGCAAATAGCCATCGAAGGCCTAAAAACAAGGCTTGCTTTTGAGCGTTTAAATACGGCGAATAAGCAACTTCAAAACGTTAATAAGCAAAACACATAGCAAAGTATGTACTTAAATCCTAATTGGCGAATACTTACTGTTGGCGATGGCGACTTATCGTTTTCTCATGCGATTTTTGAGCACGTAAAACCAAATAAGTTAGTCGCCTCAACTTACGATAGCGCACAAACCATAGAACAAAAATACCCTGATAACGCTTTAAAAAAATTGCGTGAATGCAGTGTTAACGTTCTTAATAATTTTGATGTGACGAGCAAAGCGTGTTGGCAAACATTAAAAAGTAACAACCAATACTTTGATGTAGTCATTTTTCAGTTCCCACTTATTCCTGCATTTGTAGGTAAAGAGGCGTTTGAAGCTAGCACTCGTCAATCAAGTATGAACGTTTTAAACAGAGCCCTATTACATCAATTTATTAAATATGCCACTGAGTTTGCGTTAAACCCAAATGGCCCAATGCTTTGCTTTATAACCTCTAAAGATGTAAAACCTTATCTTGAATGGAACATAGAAGGCAGTTTAAACGAACGCTTAAGCAGCAAATATTGTGGCCAAATGCCATTTGATATAACACGTTTTTCGGGATATAAAATTCGTAATGTTGACCGTGACAAACACGTCAAAGACACCAGCGGGATCACGTATGTATTTAGCCCAAAAAGTAGCACCTTAGAACCCCAACTAGCCAAACAATTAACCAAACCCAGCTACTTAACATCAAACCATTGCGCGCTTTGCCGAGTTGGACCGTTCATCGCAGAAGAAGACCAAGCAAAACATCTTAAAGCTAAAAAGCACTTGCAAATGTTACGCCTAGAATCTGATTGGCAACACTGGCTAAACACCTTTTATAGCTAACTATTGGCTGCCTTAATTAAGTCAGCCGCTTTTTCTGCAATCGCTATAACAGGGGCATTAGTGTTACCTGTGACAATTGTGGGCATTATCGACGCGTCAACAACACGTAAATTATTAACGCCATGCACTTTTAACTTGCTGTCAACAACCGACATCTCGTCCTTACCCATTTTACATGTCCCAACGGGATGATATTCAGTGTCAGCTGTTTCACGAATAAACTCTATTAACTGCTGATCATTATTTATATCGAGTGGATAAACCATATCTGCACGTATTTCATCAAAGGCTGGGCTATTCATTATTGCGAGTGTTTTTTTCAAACCCAACAACATTATGTTTAAGTCATCTTGATGGCTTAAATAATTAGGATCAATCAGCGGTGCTGTATGGGGGTCATTGTTTGCAAGCTTGATAGTCCCTCTACTTTTAGGTCGCATAATACTGCTATGAATACTGTACCCATGCCCATAATGCAACTTGCGACTATGATCGTCTACTAGCCCAATTACAAATTCGAGTTGAACATCAGGTGCCGGCGAATCTTTAAATAATTTAATAAACGCATGAGACTCCGCAAAGTTACTTGTTAAACATCCGTTTCGTTTACTAAACCAATCTGCAACCCCTTTGGTAACTTGAAGCGCACCTTTTGGGCTTATACCAAACGTACCGGCACTATTATTGGCTTTAAAAAGTGGAACCACTGTAAGGTGGTCTTGTAAATTTTCACCAACTCCTTCTAACACAACCTTCACATCAATATTATGTAATTTTAATTGCTCTTTTGGTCCAATCCCCGACAACATTAAAATTTGCGGCGAATTAATAGCCCCCGCACTCAAAATCACCTCTTTATTAGCCGTTAACTCTATTTGCTGTTTGTTACGTGTTATTTGCACTCCTTGCGCAGTTTTATTTTTTATATTTATTTTTTTAACGTGGCAATGTGTGAATACGGTTAGGTTATCCCTATTTAAATTAGGTGTTAAATACGCTTTCGCTGCACTACAACGTTCTCCTTTATGCTGTGTAACCTGCGACAAACGTGCACCACTTTGTTCTTTACCGTTAATATCATCATTTAGCGGTACCCCTTGTTCAGCGCAAGCATTTAAAAAATACTGATTAACAGAACTTGGCGTATTTAGCTCTTGTACATAAAGCGGTCCATCGACTCCATGCAAAGAGTTATTTATAAATGCACTGTTGTTTTCAGCTTTTATAAAATAGGGCAACATGCTTTTATAATCCCAGCCCATGTTCCCCTGCTTTTCCCACTCATCATAATCGTGTTTATTACCTCGAATATAAACCATTGCATTGACTGAGCTTGAACCACCGAGCACTTTACCCCTTGGCATAAAACCGCACCGATTGTTAAGTGCTTTTTGGGGTACTGTATTATAGTGCCAACTGTTAATACCATAAGGCACGCTGGCAGCAACTGCAGCTGGCATTTGAACAAGAGCGCTTTTATCGCCCCCGCCGGCTTCAATTAAACATACACTCACATTTTTATCTTCAGATAAACGCGAAGCAATAACACACCCAGCACTACCTGCCCCTATAACAATGTAATCAAATGTTGTGCTCTGCATGTGAGCCCTTATGAAAAATTAATACCTTATTAATACTGCATAGAAAAACACATCAAAACTTGATATTTTTAGACACCAAGTTGCTGGAGTAATGCATGAAAAATTTTATTAAGGCCACATCACTACAAGGGATAGACTCGCTTGTTAAGAGCTTAGGCGCTGACATATCACAAATAATGACACAGCTTGGCCTTAACATTTGCTTTAATAACTTAGAGCAACAATACTTGCCCTATAGTACTTACGCCGAACTCCTTGAGCATTGTGCACATACGCTCAACTGCCCAAGCTTTGGGCTGCAACTAGCCAATAAGCAGAGCTTTGATATACTTGGCCCTATTGCTATAGCAGCAAAAAGTAGCACTAATTTAGGTGACGCCCTCAACTGGGTTATTAAATATTTGCACCTACACACTCCCGCTTTAAGCTTAACTATTCATCCGTTAGAGGCTGATAAAACACTCTTTTTATCATTTCAAATAAACTTAACCCCATTACCTAAAACAACCCAGGTTTTAGAACTAACTATCGGCCTCGCCATGGGAGTAATAAAAAAATTAAGTAATAACACCTGTAAACCACAATCGGTATTCTTACCTCAAAAGCAACTTGCTAATACCCGCGCATATAACACTTACTTTGGCTGCAAAGTCACGCACAATAGAAATAGTGCCGGTATTGTTATTTTAAAAACAGATTTAGCATTATCAATTGCACAACCCCAGTACGATAAAGTACCTGCCGCGCTGCAGTTTTTAGCTCAAAGCGAACAGCAAAATCAATCCCTGCCAACTCAAGTAAGCGCGTTAATTAGGCCCATGTTGCCAATATATCAATGCACAAACGAAACCATAGCAGCAGCGCTGGGTATGCACCCAAGAACATTGCACAGAGAGTTAAATAAACACAACACAAGCTTTGTAAAACTAAAAGACTCAACCCGGCGCTCATTAGCTGCGCACTATTTGGCGCAAAACCATTACAGTATTTCAACCATCTCAGAGCTATTAGGTTATCAAGAACAAGCAACTCTTAGCGCCAGTGTAAAACGTTGGTTTGGTTATTCTCCGCGAGCATACAGAGCTAAAAAAATGATAAACTTAAATAAACATAATTCTAAGGAATGAGTATGAACTTTGTAATTGTAGGTACTAATTTTATCAGCGACACATTACTTGACGCTGCTAATACCCTCGCTGATTTTAATTTATACGGGGTTTGCTCTCGCGCGCTTTCAAGCGGCGAAGCATTTTTAGCAAAGCACCCGCAAAATACACATGCAAAAATGTTTACCAGTATTGAACAAGTTTGCCAAGACGAATGCGTTGACGCAGTTTATATAGCCGCGCCCAACAGCTTGCACAAACAGTATGCGGTTAGGTGTTTAAACGCAGGTAAACATGTACTCGGTGAAAAGCCGTCCGCAGCCAATAGCCAAGAACTAAAAGAAATCATAGCCACCGCTAAGCAAAACCAGTGCTTATACATGGAAGCAATGATGACCACCCATTTACCTAACTTCACATTGTTAAAGCAAGCACTTAGCAGAATAGGCACTCCTCGAAAGTACATAGGTCAATACAGTCAATATTCATCTCGTTACGATAAGTACAAAAATGGGGAGCGCCCTAACACCTTTTTACCTGAATTTGCCAACGGTGCTTTGGTCGATTTAGGTATATACCCTCTTTACTTGTTAATTGCACTTTGGGGCGCGCCGCAAAGTGTAAATGCAAGTGGCGTATTACTAGATACCGGTGTTGATGGCGCAGGCGATGTACTGCTTAATTATTCAAATAAGCAAGCTGTGATTAGCTACTCAAAAATATCGCAAGGCGACAACATAACAGAAATACAAGGTGAACTAGGCAGAATGCGTATTGAAGCCGTATCGCAACTCAAAAAAGTAGAGTTTATTGCTAACAATGGCGAATCAGAAATTATATCTGAACAATTTGATGAGCATTTTATGAAGTTTGAAGTTGCTCACTTTATGCAACTCATAGAAAAAAAACAGTGGGAATCTGATGTAAACACCTTCGCGTTGTCATTAGATGTTATGAATGCACTTGACGAAGCTCGTAAACAATTAGGTGTGATTTATCCAAACGATAAAACACATTAATTTAGCCCTTGACTGGGGTAAGTTGTATATGGGCGTTAAACAACGACAGTTAACGCCCATGGGGAAATGCAAATCACTATACCAACTACACACTTTTACTTACGGACATTACAACAACGATCCCCATCCGTGGGCAATCAATTTGATATAACGACCTAAAGTATTTACCAATTACTGACTGACAATAGAGCTATTACTCAATCTTAATCAGAAAACAGCCATTACTCATTTTATCGGTGTAAATCCAAACTAACACACAAAAACATAACCAATCAAGCTAGCCAATTATTTAATTTTAAACTAAATTGGTATTACACAAACCAAAGCAACTAACAATATTGTTTTATAACCAAATCATAACACTAGAATTTTGACATATTAGTGGGGTTTGGGGTAACCTTGTCGGTTAATAAATGATATAAATTTTTAGACCTAAATGGTCAATATTCCTTAGGGTATGAAGGTACAATATGGGTAATCGTCGCTTATTTTGGCGCATTGTTGATAAAATAGAGTCCTTAATAAATCAAGGTGAGTTTACTGCTGGGAGTCGTTTACCTCCTGAGCGTGAACTTGCAGAAATGTTTGACGTAAGTCGCCCAACAATTCGAGAAGCAATTATTGCATTAGAAGTACGTGGACGGGTTGAAGTTAAAACCGGTTCGGGTGTTTATGTTGTTGAACAAAAAAATGCCTCTATAAAATCAAAAGAGATCAGCGCATTTGAATTAACTCAGGCCCGCGCACTCATCGAAGGCGAAATTGCAGCACTTGCCGCTCAAAGCATTACAGAAGAAGAACTTGAGCAGCTAAATCAAACGCTAATAGTAATGGAAAAAGGGCTTTATGTAGAGCAAGCAGACCGAGAATTCCATGAAATAATTGCCAGAGCAACACGCAATAAAGCGCTTGAATTTGCTGTTTCTAACTTGTGGGATTTACGATTAAAAAACCCACAAATTGTTGCTGATTACAGTAGTGTTTGTACTAATAACAACGAATGTGTGATGGATGAGCACACCGCCATTTACACGGCACTAAAAGCACATGACGCTAGTGCAGCCCGTACGGCCATGCATAAACACTTCAACCGGTTGATAAATGCATTGTTTGACGCTGTAGAAGCGCGTGCTCTTGAAGAAATAAAACGTAAAAATGACGAAAAACGCGGTCTTTACTCTTTGGACGGTCTTGTTAATAAAAGCGCTCACTAAGTTTAAACATACTAGCAAACACCTGTTTGCTAGTTTGTTGCCCTTCATTAGAGCTTCCTCTAAACAGCCACACCTGTTTTTTAATCGCAAACACTTACCAATCGTACTAAAAGCAGATATTATCCCGCCACAAAATATAGCCATTGCATCTTAAATAGTGGAAATTTATTAACACCTATTAGCAGTGCTTTAAATTAGGGACAACAATGCAATCAAGTACCAAAGATTTCATATTAGCAACTGTTTGCTTATTAATTGCCATGATGACCATTCAATCGGGTGCGTCGTTTGCAAAGCAACTATTCCCTATTGTTGGCCCCGAAGGGACGACCGCGCTTAGGCTTGGTTTTTCTGCACTTATATTATGTTTAGTATTTAAACCATGGAAACATATACCTGCCAGAGGAAACCGCTTAGCTATTGTGGTTTATGGTTTAAGCTTAGGTGGAATGAACATTCTGTTTTACTACGCTATTGAGCGCATACCCTTGGGTATTGGTGTCGCACTGGAGTTTACTGGCCCCCTTGCCGTTGCTTTATTTAGCTCTCGCCGTAAACGCGATTTATTTTGGGTTGCCTGCGCCATTGCCGGTATATTACTTTTATTGCCCGATATGAGCGGTGAAGAGAGCTTAGATCCTGTTGGTGTTATTTTAGCTTTAGCAGCAGGTGCATGTTGGGCTGGCTATATATTGTTTGGTAAAAAAACCGGAATGCAAAGCTCAGGTGGTGCAACGGTTGCCCTAGGTATGACCGTTGCGGCCATTGTGCTTGTGCCCTACGGAGGCATTATGCAAGCAAGCGCATTCACATGGGAAGTTATTCCTCTGGGGATTGGTATTGCAGTTTTATCAAGTGCGTTACCTTATACGCTTGAAATGGTGGCACTGCGTAATATGCCTTCTCAAGGCTTTAGCATAATGATGAGCCTTGAACCTGCCATTGCATCACTTGCTGCCTTTGTTATTTTAGGCGAGCTACTCACACTCTGGCAGTGGTTAGCCATCTTATTAGTAATTATAGCCTCGGCAGGAAGCTCCTTCTCTGGCGAATCAAAAAAGTAGCCTAAACCAAAAGCCATCAACCACGATGGCTTTTTTGTTAAGCTGTATGTGCTTTTTGTTTTTCTTTTTTAGCAGAATAAACAAACCCTATTAACGCAATAAGCGGCATTGCAGCCGCAACTAAAGCTATACTTTCCCACCCCCCAAACTCATATAATGAACTAGCAATTAATGACCCAACAGCACCGCCCAAAAATATACTGGTCATGTAAATGGCGTTAAGCCGAGCACGACTTTGTGGCTCTAGCGAATAGATTACTCGCTGACCAAGTACCATATTGGCTTGCACTGCAAAATCAATTAAAACACCAGTTAGCGCCAATATGATAATGCCGTTTGGTAAATCAAATAAGCTGGGTAAAAAACACAATAATGCAATCACTTTGGCTAATAACGACATTTCGTAGGTATAGCCTTTGTCAGCTAAACGCCCAACAATTGGCGCTGCAACAGCACCGGCTGCGCCCACTAAAGCAAACAATGCTATTTGAGTTTGCGAAAAACCATATTCTCTGGCAAGCACAACAGGCACTGTAGTCCAAAACAAGCTAAATGACGCAAACATTAGCCCCTGGTAAAAAGCACGTTGACGAAGCACAGGTTGACCTATTACCAGCGACTTTAACGATCGTAATAAAGCAAAGTAACGTGTTTTATGCGTTGGCAACCTTGTGGGTATAGCAAAGTGAATAACTAAAGCAATAAATACCATGCATCCCGCGGCAAAAAAGAACACGGCACGCCAGCCAAAATGATCAGCAATTATGCTGGCTACAGGTCTTGCTAACAAAATACCCAACAACAGCCCCGCCATAATATTACCTAAAACTTGCCCCCGCTTTTCGTCTGACGATAAATGCGCCGCCAACGGAATAAGTACCTGCACCGATACCGAGCTTGCCCCCACTAGCAAACACAAAAACAGCATTGTATTTGGAGTTTGAACAACCCCCAGTCCAATTAAGCTAAAAAATGTAATACACAGAGTAATTAACATTAACCGTTTATTTTCAACTAAGTCGGCTAACGGCACTAAAAAAAATAAACCAATGGCATAGCCAATTTGAGTTAAAGACACAATAAAGCTGGCACTGTGTGCACTTAAGCCCACATCTGGGGCTAACAATTCTATAATAGGTTGCGCATAGTAAATGTTGGCAACAATTAAGCCGCAACATAGTGCAATAACGCTTACAAGAGTACGGCTGATCTGCACAGGGTCTGCGCTTAAATTAGACATGGCATTCTCAAAATTAATTAAATAAAACCTCAAAAAAATGAGGTTTTTTATTAGGTCACTTTATGGGCGAAGGCTTTCCGTGCGGGCTTGAACGTAAATATTGCTTAGGTGCGTTAACTGTTGCACCCAATTCAGCTGCTGCATGCCATGGCCAATGTGGGTTATATAAAATACCTCTAGCTAAAGCCACTGCATCCGCTTTGTGCTCGCTTAAAATATTTTCTGCTTGTTGCGCTTCGGTAATTAAACCTACCGCAATAACCGGCATATTAACGGCCTGTTTTATTGCAGTAGCAAAAGGCACCTGAAAGCAAGGCTCAACAGGTATTTGCTGTAAAGGGCTTAAACCCGCTGTACTTACATGAATAAAATCACAGCCAAGCTCATCAAGCGCTTTAGCAAGCACTATTGATTGCTCTAAATCCCAACCACCTTCAACCCAGTCAGTCGCTGAGATTCGAATACCAACTGGTTTATTAACATTAAACTCAGCGCGCACCGCTTTAAAAACCTCCATTACAATGCGCATACGGTTTTGTAAACTGCCTCCATATTCATCATCGCGCTTATTACTCAAAGGTGATAAAAACTGATGCAACAAATATCCATGAGCACCATGTAATTCGATCAGATCAAGGCCTAGCTCGTCGGCGCGTTTAGCAGCGCTTGCAAAGTCCGCAATTAATTGCGCTATATCTGCTTTACTCATTGCAACAGGTTCAAACGAATGCTCATCGTAAGCCTGTGCTGATGGCGCAATAGTTTGCCAACCATTTTTATCGCTAGGTGAAATAGCACCTACGTCGTCCCACGGTTTACCGGTTGACGCTTTACGCCCTGCATGCGCTAGCTGAATACCTATAGGCATGTCACTATATTGCCTAACCGCGTTTAAAGTTTTACCTAATGCTTGTTGGGTTTCATTATTCCACAGACCTAAATCACCATAGCTTATTCGCCCCTCAGGGCTTACCGCCGTCGCTTCCATAATAAGTAAACCTGCTCCACTTAAACTCAGTTGACCTAAATGAATAGTATGCCAATCAGTTGCCTCACCATTAATAGCTGAATATTGGCACATAGGTGCAATAATAATGCGGTTAGGTAAACTGAGCTTACCCAAAGATAACGGCGAAAAAAGCTGGCTCATAACAGATCCTTGATGCATACGAATAAAAAATTAAATTGAATGTACGAACCAGTAAACACATTCGCCCATTTAGTAATATAAAAACCTTTATTTAAAAGTAGGTTATGGGGAGGTAAAACTTTTTTTAAACCGCTACAACTTACTAAAAAATAAATGGCTCCCTGTCCAGACAAATAAAATTACAAAAAATTAACACCACTAAAATCCAAGCATACAAAAAAGGATGAATAGTCATTCAAATATTCACAAAAATTAAAACCGTACATTAATTGTACCTTACACGGGTAAAGCTAATAATAGATGGGTGATAAATTTAACAAACCCAACAAACCACACCCACCCAACCCTTTTTTATTCTAAAAAAGTGAATTTTAATTCAATTTACACATTCCCTGATTCGATTGTGACTGATATCATATTCACTGTACTTTACTTATGTTAAATCTTTGAACTAGGGATCATTTTTATGTTTAAACCAAGCTTGTTAACCTTGGCTATGTCGGGCGCCCTATCTAGCGCTTTTTTACTTCCAAATACTGCGTTTGCCCAAGAGCAAGAAGCCGCAAAAGACAAATCACTTGAAGTTATTGAAGTAACAGCAACACGACGTAGCGGCTCAGTGCAAAACGCACCGCTTAACATTACAGCGCTTGATGCCGACATAATGAAAGACCAGAACATCAGCGAGCTCGCCGATGTAGCACGTTGGGTACCTGGTTTAACAATTACCGATCAAGGTGGTCGTTCTGGTTCACCTATTATTGTACGTGGTTTAAACACAAACTCTTCAGGTCCATCATCAGACGGTGGCACCGTTGCAACTTACATTAACGAGATCCCAGTCGCCATTGATATGCGCCTAGTCGACGTAGAGCGCGTAGAGGTTCTTATTGGGCCACAAGGTACGCTGTACGGTGCAGGTACATTAGGTGGTGCTATTCGTTACATGCTTAAAGAGCCTGAGCTTGATTTCACATCACTTGAAGTATTCGGCAATGTATCGCAAACACAAGAAAGCGACTCTATTGGCGGTGAAGGTGGATTCATATTTAACTTACCATTAATTGAAGACACACTTGCCGTTCGTGCTAGTTTAAACATTTACGAAGACCCAGGTTTTATTGATTATGGTTACGTAGTGCGTGAGCCGGGCGTATCGTTACCTGATCCAGATTGGACCGACAGCGCAGCAGTTAACAACAACCTTAAAAAGGTAGAAGACGCCAACGGTGAATCAACCACTACAGGGCGTATTTCTGTTCGCTTTAAACCGAGCGAAACATTTGAAGGTACACTTAACTACTTTTACCAAAATCAAGACAGCGAAGGTCGTTCAATTGTTCATTACAATACATTGAGCGCCGATAACGGTCTTAGTGATTTAATTGGTGAATACGAGTCAGGTTACCGCTACGAAGAACCGCGTGAAAAAGAAAACCAACTACTAAGCTTAGAGTTAAAAGCAGACCTAGGTTTTGCTGAATTAGTATCGGCAACAGGTATTTCGAATTTTGATGCCGACGGCCAACGTGACCAAACCGATTTACTTATTCGCCTTGATTACGGCTACGAAGAATTTCCTGCGTTTTCATCGTTCACACGTGAAATTGAAGAGCAAGATACGTTCACACAAGAAATTCGTTTAGTATCACAAAACGACAGTGACATTAACTGGATTGTGGGTGGCTTTTACAACAAAACAGAAACCGAAGCATCAAGTAGAGAGTTTACGCCTGGGTTTGACCAATTCGCTATCGATAACTTTGGTGGCGCTCAGCTAAGACCTGACTCATTAGAATACTTAGAGCTTACAAAAAGTAAAGTCACTGAGTCTGCGCTATTCGGCGAAGTTGGCTACCAAGTTACCGAAAAATTAGATATTACCATTGGTGCACGTTTTTACGAATACGATGTAGAGGCGCAAGCAGCATTTGACTTCCCGCTTGCAAATACACTTTATGGCGATGCAGACCCTGATGCAATCACCGTTGCTTACGAAAAAGACGAAGCAGGCGATAACGGTAACTTATTCAAATTTAATGCTAAATACCAGTTTACTAATTCAGTAATGGGTTATGTAACAGTAAGTGAAGGCTTTAGAATTGGCGGTTCCAACCTTCTAGCTGTTTGCCCTGATCCTATCCCTGAAAACCAGCAAACAGGATGTGGTAACGCTGACGAAAGGCTTTTTGATGCAGATACAACAACTAACTACGAGCTTGGGTTTAAAAGCACATGGTTAAGAAGCCGTTTACACTTTAACGCTGCATTATTTAATATAGATTGGGACGACGCACAAGTTGCCGGTGCAACTGAGGTAGGCCAACTACCGTACTTGTCTAATGCCGGTTCAGCCAATGCGAAAGGTATTGAAATATCGTCGCGTGCAATTTTATCTGACTCATTCTCTGTGTATTCTACATATGCATACACAAAAGCAGAGTTAACATCAGACGCACCATTCTTATTTAATTCAGATGGAACAGATGGTGCAGAAGATGGCGACCGTTTACCAGGCTCGTCTGAGCACCAGTTTTCAATGGGTGTAAACTATCAAACCGATGTGTTTAACGACAAAACGCTTGATATTAACTACGGTATTACCGCACAAAGCGATGTAATTTCTCGTGTTGGTTTACGCGATAACGGTGAAACATTGCCAGGTTATAGCTTAAGCAATATTTCGGCTAAACTAACCGCCGATGAGTGGTCTGCGACCGTTTACGTAGACAACGTATTTAATAAATACGCCGTTACGTCTGTTCGCCGTTCAGATGCCGATATTACCTCAGCAAATAGAACTGATATACAACGTAACTATGGTTACTTTATCAACCGTCCATTAACGGTAGGCATTAAATTTAATTATAAGTTTGAAATATAATTAACCGTTAAGTTTAAGTACAATCAAAAGGCTCAAATTTATTTGAGCCTTTTTTCTTTATTAACGCGTAACCAAACAATACAAATTAAAAAATGCAGCCAAATTTAAAGCAACTCCATCAAAGCGCCATTAAATATTTAAACGAAGGCAAAGTACAACTTGCCCACAAAAACTTAGTTGAACTGGTTTCGCATAAACCTGACTTTGCCGACGGCTATTTTTTACTGGCAATGGTTAACTTGCAAGTAGGGCAAATTTTTAAAGCCATCAAGCTAATCGAAAAAGCCTTAACGCTTGGCTCTAGCATTGAATATACTGCACAACTGGCAAAATGTTATGCGCTTACCGGTGACTTAAAAAAAGCAAAGAATGTAGCGCTGTCGGTGCCTATTGCACAAATAAAAAAAGCGCTCGACGCCGATACCCTAGGCGTTGCACTTACACAAGCGGGACTACACGAACACGCTTTACATTATTTTGAATGTGCACTCACATTAGCCAATGCCAAACAACAACCTCAACCCCAGTTTTATTACAACTTTGCAGTAAGCGCCAAGTTTTTGGGCCTATTTGACAAAGCACACACCGCGTTTGATCATGCCATTGCACTTAACCCGCTTCATCATCAAAGCCACTTTGCACTCAGTGATTTAACTAAAGTAACAAAGCAAAAAAATAATATTACACGGTTAAAGCAAGTGTTTGAGCAGGTTTCACACCCTGATGCCAAATTACACATAGGCCACGCACTAGCAAAAGAATACCAAGATATTGGCGCATTTTCTGACGCTTTTACCGCGTTACAACAAGGTAAAGCAGCAAAGTATGCGCTTACACCGTTTGATAACGCATCGTCGAATGCATTGTTTGAACATATAAAACAACTCAGTGCCGAACACAAAAACCAACAAGTAAACGGTAACCCCACTGCTGAGCCTATTTTTGTATTAGGTATGCCCCGCTCTGGCACCACATTAGTTGAGAGAATATTATCGAGCCATAGCGACGTGCAATCGGCTGGTGAACTACAAGACTTCGGCCTAAGTGTAAAAAGGTTAAGCAACACACCCACACCAAACGTGCTCGACATACAAACACTCACTAAAGCGTATGAGCTTGATTTTAATCAGCTTGGCTCAACATATTTAAACGCCACCCGCGTCACTACCGGTAGCCATAAACATTTTATAGATAAACTCCCGTTTAACTTTTTTTATATCGACTTAATCACTAAAGCACTGCCAAACGCTAAAATTATTTGTATGCTGCGCGACCCAATGGACACCTGTATTGGTAACTACCGCCAGCTATTTACTATTAACAACCCTTACTACGCGTATTCGCTAGACCTACTCGACACTGCTAAATTTTATAGCCGCTTTTACTCACTCATGCAGCACTTCAGCACCGTGCACAGCAATATAAAAATTGTGAAATACGAAGAATTAGTCGCACAGCCCGAGCAGCAAATAAAAGAGTTAGTCAGCTTTTGTGATTTAGAGTGGCAAGCACAATGTATAGACTTTCACTTAAACACCGCACCGGTATCTACTGCCAGTAAAGTGCAAGTACGCCAACCGCTAAACAACAAAGCCATTGGGCGTTGGAAGGCATTTAAACCCCATACTGACGAGGCTCGAAATTACCTGTTAGAGCAAGGAATTACGTTGCAATAGCCATTAATTATGCATTGCTTTAGTAAAAGTGAATTTATAAGCCAAAGTTAAAGCTTAGGTTTATAAATTCATAACACAATAAACTTCCCAGCTTTAACTAGAGAGTTTTTATATATTGCAATAGAAAGCATTTAACTTGGCTTTTTAGATTGAACTTTTCTTATTTGAGAAATAGCTTCCATTAAAAAAGCCGTATTAAGCCCTACAATTATTAACCCATTAACAGCCGTTAAACTGCCAAGCAGCCGCCATTGAGTGCCCAACACAACATCGCCATAACCAAGTGTTGTAAAGGTAACAACCGAAAAATAAAGTGCGGGCTCTAATTCGCTAAAAACATCAAAAATTAAAAATATAGCAGCCCATAACCACGCACTCGCCGTTAAGCCTCCTACCAACCAAATTACCATTGCGGTGACGACTAAAATCATCTTTAGAGTTCTTGAGCCATTTAGTAACCAATCGTTAATATTAGCCAGCGCTTTAGACAAAACACCAATAAACATTGCTTGTATTAGCACCGTGCCACAAATAACAAATGTTCCAATAATAAGCTGTATTAGCATTTTGATCCCACTGCTTAAATCCTTATATTTTAAGTAACATTATACATAAAATTCACAACAGGGTAGGAACCTGCAATCACTATAATAAAGTATTTTTACTACCGTTATTTAACCGTTTATTACTGCTATTACCGTGCTAAAACTCAGCCAAAACCTAAGTAAGACAATATTTAGGTAAATAAAAACAGAAATAAACACTTAAAACCAAAAGGAAATGCAGTAACCGTAAACATCACTAAACCGCTAAGTAATCACCGGGAAAGCAATAACAAAAATGTTTGGCGTAAATCATCAATTTAATAAAACTATAGATAGTTATACCTATACTTGCCTTAACTCACCTGACTCATATTTCGTTAAATTTTCATTTAACTCGATAGATTAGGTTTAATCTGCAAAGTGCCATGAGCAGACATCGAAGGCTTTAATGTCTGAAGTCAAAATTTGACCCCGCTTACTTCCTAAAATGACTAGAAGCATAAGTAAGACTCTAAACAGGAGAGTAAACTTTCTGTTACTCATGGCACATAACGCAAAACTAAGCGGCTGGCGATAGCCTGTCCTTACTTGAGCATATTGTATGGATAATACACCCATCTTAATTACTATTTAAACCCCATTTCGGGTAATGTGAGACCCAGGCTTAAGCAGCAACTTAAGCTTTCCTTGTCGTAGTTCGATTGAGCAAAGGCTCCTCTGTTGAGAGACCGATAACAAGAACGAACGCGACAAAGGACTCCAAGCACCACACTCGAATAGTCTACTGGGTCTCGAACCCGCATTATGCAAGTAAGAGTTAGCTTATTATGAATACAAAAACAAAGCAAAACATAAACGTAGGTGTTGATACCGGAAAGTACCAACTCGATATTTATATCCGTCCATTGGACATTTACTTCACTGTTCCAAATGATGATAAAGGCATTAAAGAAGCCGTCAAAACGATTAAGAAATACAAGCCTGAGCGCATCGTAATTGAAGCCACTGGTAGGCTTGAAATGCCCTTTATTTTGGCTTGCGCTAATGCCAATTTACCTTTCACAATCGCTAACCCTATTCATGTTAAACGGTTTGCGGGAGCAATAGGCCAACGAGCCAAAACCGATAAGCTTGATGCGCAATTAATTGCGCATTATAGTGAAGCGATTAAACCTAAATTATCACAGCTTAAGCCAGATACCATGCAGGCAATGAGTGATTTAGTGACTCGACGTAACCAGTTGCTTACGATGCAAACAATGGAGAAAAATCGCTTACAAATAGTGCCCAAAGCACTGGCGATGACAATCAAACCAGTACTAACTTTATTTAATAATCAGATAAAAAAGATTGAAGAAAAAATCGTTAAACTCATTGAAAGCTGCCCTGAATACCAAGCTAAAAATACGATATTACAGAGTATGACTGGTATTGGAAAAATAGCTGCTGCATCAATCATCAGTAACCTACCTGAGCTGGGTTACATCAACAGCAAACAAGCAAGTAGCCTGATTGGTGTTGCCCCAATGAACCGAGAAAGTGGTCGATATAAAGGCCATCGAAAAATTCAGGGTGGTCGACCTCAAGTGAGAACGGTTTTATACATGGCGATGATGTCAGCGATGCAATCAAACCCAGTTTTCAAAGTAACATATCAACGTTTATTGGCAGCAGGGAAACCAAAAAAAGTAGCCATCATCGCCTGTATTAGAAAGATGATTGTGATATTAAATTCGATGCTAAGAGACGGTGTAATGTGGGAAGCGCCAAAAGTTAATAATTAACTATTGACGCCATAGTCTCTTGTTATGACCGTAATTATCACTCACGTAATCACTTTTAAAACTACCATCAATAGTTAAAGATTTGCTAAAAGTACTTTTCGCAGCCTCGCTATCTCCTTTCGATAAATAGGCGAATGCCAAACTGTCGTAGGCCTGCGGTGCATTGGGAAACAATGAAACTAAATATTCGAACATATCAAATGCTTCGGTCCATGATTTTGTACTAAGTAGTTCCATTCCTACTTCATTAATTGTTCTGCCGATGAATCGACTGTAACCATTGTCTTTATAAACCTGTTTGAAGTGTTTATAGAATTGTTGTTTTCCTTTTGATTGATAGTACTTAAAGGCAAAGTTTTTTTCCAATTGTCTAATTGGTTGATACTCACCATTTTTGATGTAAGAGTGTATTCGACCAGAAATGCGTTCGGCAACTAAGTGATCAGTGTTTGCCAGAACAACTATTTCATAGCTAGTGTCCAAATCTACTTCCGCGGCTGCACTGACGCCCTGACCACCTCCATATGCGCCCCAATGGGAGCCGTCCATTGCAAATAAATGGCGATTAATCGCGTCTGAGTTTTTTAATAACTTGTTGCTATAGAATAAGGCTCGATAAAATCGTTGCACATCCACAACAGTCGATTCAATGCCGCCATCGGGACTAGGGTGTTCATTAATTCCGACCTTTCTCAAATTGCCATTGTACTGGAATGTATATCGGACTGACTGATATTCATGAGAATTAACCGGCCTGAAGGTCGTTGAAGACATCTCAACCCGATTGAAGATATTGTTTTTGAGTAGTTCTTCGAAAGGCTTTCCAGTTACTTTCTCAAGAATCACTCCTAATACCACATACCCATAATTTGAATATTTTCGATCAGTTCCAGGTGTATATAAAAGGGGGTTATTTATCAATAACTTTATTTTCTTGTTTAGAGTGTCAAATGCAAGTTGATTCTGACGATATTCGGCCACAAAGATATCAGCAAAGCCTGCACTATGATTTAGTAGGTGCTCAATCGTGATTTTATCAGCATCAGGTTGTTTGAACCCCAACTCGAAGCTAACTAGTTTATCACTTAATTTTAATTTGCCAGCCTCAACCTGTTGCAAGATCAAGACCTTGGTAAAGTCTTTCATGATTGAGCCAAGATTAAAGCGACTTTGAATGCTGTTCTTTATTTTTTCTTCGACATTCTGAAAGCCATAAGATGACGCAAACTCCACCTCATTATCTTTAGTTATCAGTAATACGCCGGAAAACCAGCCCATCTGCTGGTATTGCATGGCGATGCTGTCTGCAATCGTTGCGAGACTAACAGATTTATCTTGCTTTATATCCTCACTGTCCAAAGCCAGTGAATAACTGGCAAAGAATAAAAGAAAGATTAAAACTAAATTTTGAACCATTTGGCGGAATCCTTTCTGTCGTAACGCCCAAATAACAGGCTAAAAATAGTGGGCTAAAATGGAGCGAAGCGAACAGCCCGCTGTTTTTAGTCCTTGTTGATTTGCTTGTTAGGGCTTAATGCTCGAATAGATTTTAAGAACTCTTTACTAAAATCGAGGTTAGCCCAAATTAATTGAGTACCACCACAATAACCCGTTATCCAATTAGAGTCGTCTGTAAAAGCAACATACTCTTTCCCCAATGAAAAAGACATTCCGTGACATGCATTAACGTCCATTACGGAATATATGACTTTTGTGTAATTGCCCTTAAGCATACTTTTATTGTCTAAAGTGATTTTTTGATAAGGTCTATTCTCTTTATCAAATAAAATCTCCAACTTCATAATACGCCCATTTAGCACATTACTAGCGTTACCGAAATGCACAGAAGGTGGTTGTTCTGCACAACTGCAAGCAAGGGTGTTAGCACTAAACAGTATAAAAGAAATAAAAAACGCTAAACGATACACCAAATTCTCCCTTGAGCCCTAACGCCCCATTAAGGGGAAATTTATAGTTGGCTAAAATTACGAGCGAAGCGAGAAAAGCCAACTGTAAATTTTGATCTTCACCCGATAAAGTGGACACCGTCCACCTTTCAATTAACTGCCAATTCAAACTCGGCAGGTGATTTATATCCTAAACTCGAATGCAATCTCTGTCTATTGTAAAAATAATTTAGGTAAACCTTTAATTTTGATAATAGTTTACCGCTACTCTCAAATTTATTTCCTCGAATTAAGTCTGCTTTAAGCGAATGAAAGAACGACTCGACTTCTGCGTTGTCAGTACAACACCCAGGCCTATTCATACTGGCTTTGATGTTTTTGCTAGCCAAATATTTTTGTACAACGTGTGCACGGTATTCTGCGCCTCGGTCTGTGTGAAATAATACACTTTCTGTTGGCTGTCGTTTTTTTATCGCAAGCCTTAGCGCCTTTAACGTAAGCTCTGTTGTTTTGTTTTTACCAAACGCCCAGCCGATTACTCGTCGTGAATATAAGTCGATAACCACTGCAAGGTAATGCCAACGAGCCCCGACTTTTAAATACGTAATATCGCCAGACCACTGTTGGTTGATTGCTGTGGCCTTTTCACTATCTTTGCGTTTATTTTCTATCTCTTTATAAAAGAACTTAACCTTCGCCGGTTTACTGTAAGTCTTAAGCGCCCTAGCTCTTAAACCGTTTTCTCGCATTAAGCGGGCAACACGTTTTTGGCTTGTGTTTACACCTTCTTTTTTTAGCGCATGAAATACGCGTGGGCTACCATAGGTTTGATGATTGACATTGAAGACGTGTTTTATCTTAAGCAACAAATTAGCATCTGACAGCGCTCTAGCTGACACTGTACGCTTACGCCAAGCATAGAACCCACTACGCGACACATTAAGCCAAGAACACAAGTATTTGACGCCTAAGGCTTGTCCGAACTTTTGGATGAATCCAAATCGTTCTGATGTACTTCCGCCAGATACCGTTGCCACTTTTTTAGCAGGTCATTCTCCTGCTTGAGACGCTCATTTTCTTTCTTAAGCTTTTGAATGTTATCCAGCTCTTTTTTTGTTAGGAGTTTACTCATTGTTTTGTTGTTGCTTTGATAGCGCGGCGTGTTTTTAAACTTACCTTCTCTATACTCTTTTCGCCAACGACTAAGCATTAACGGATGAATATCCAGCGCCTCGGCAACGTCCTTTGACATGACATCGTCTCGTAAGCTTAGTTCGACTGCTTTGATTTTGAAATTAACGGGGTAAAACCATGTCTTTCTAGGTTGGGTATATCTAGGCATGTTAGCCTCCTCAAAGTGATGAGGAGGTGTCCACTAAAACGGGTGAGGAGCATTTTCCCGCTTGAATGGCTTGTTATGTGGATTCACTCAATTCTATGAGTATTTCACTTATATCTTGCCTTAATGATAAATCTGATAATTTATTAGCCGATTCTTGTGCCAAATTAGCATATTCCCATGCTTTATCAAAGTTGCGCAATTCTTTATATTGCTCCGAAATTGCTAGGTTAATTGAAGCAATATAATCGTTGAAACCTTTAAGAACGGCTAAGTTGAGCGCTTTAAAATAAATGGGGAGAGCTTTTTCTGGATCACGTGTGTAATCACCTAACGTTTCCCATTGGAAAGGATGATCTAAATCTGAATTTTCATGAGTTTGGCAAATTAAATTTAGTTGATTATACGCTTGCCACTCTACAGTTTTATCTTCTGCATTTACGATCTCTAATGCTAAATCTAAAACTTTTTCATAATGCGGTGGTTGATTCATCCTGTATCCACATAACAACTTTATCAGAGGACACTTTCCTCTTTTTATGAGCAATGTATGTCCTCTTATTTATTTTTAATATTAATAACAAATCCTGTAACACATTGCGAGTATTAAACTTTAAGTCGGGCTGTTAATTAACAACAGGCAGAAAAGGGGAAAGTGTCCTCACTTTCTGACTTAGGAGGAAAAACGCCATCGCTTTAGCAAATGCAGTAATTAAAAATTTAAAATGAAAACCAAAAGCTTTTTTAAACCATTTTACCACCTCTAAAAAATAGCAACGATAATATAAGTAACTACTTTAAATACAATTGTTTGTGTAAGGCTATTAAAAAGGTAGATTTTTTACCGGTGGTAGCTGTAAAAAGAAGGTGATGGAAAGTCGAGGGTCGAAAGTCGAGGGTCAAATCTTGACTTCAGACATTAAGATTTTTGACTAACTATTTCTCGCTCATCACTGCCCTTAATAACCATTCAAACATGATCAAAGTTTAAAGCTTTGCTTTAAACTAGGCACGTAACCTATCGCTCATTCAAAACACTTAATTTAGTTAGCTTGGGCGCCCCACCACAACGCTTATTTACTTTTGTGTCGGTTCAACTGCCAATAATGTCGATTCAGATAAACATTAATGAAGCAGGTTATAAAACTCGCTAAATTTCTTATCAACAAAACGCCAAATACCTAATTTTTGATAAGGAATACAGTCATGAACATTATTACAAAAACAGTTATAGCACTGAGTTTAGCAAGCCACTTTAGTGCTCACGCCATTGACCTGCGAGTCGACAACATTCGTTTATACCAAAGTAGTTCGCAAAGCTTTTCTGCACCAAGTTCGCTATATATTGATGAGGGAAAAATTGTAAGCATTACTAAAGCGACTGACCCACTACAAAACGCAGATAAAACAATTAACGCCAACAACCAGTATGCAATACCCGGTTTAATTGATTTACATGTACATTTAGGCTCATCGGGCAGTAACTTTACTGAGTTTCAGTATTTGCCGGTTAAAGCGCACTTTAATTCTAATTTGTATTTAGGCGTAACTAACATTGTTGATTTGTTTTCGTTCGAACAAACCCTAAACGAAGCTGCGCAATTAAAAGCAGCCCAACTAACCCCTAACCTTTTTTATGCAGGTACATTGTTTACTAACCCTGGCGGGCATGGCACGCAGTTTGGTGGCCAAGCATACGAAATTGCAAAAGATGAAGACATAGCAGCGCTGTGGCAAAAACATATAAGCACTAATCCACATGTAACTAAAGCGGTTATTGAAACCTTTGGCGGTGTAGGTAAATCGATAACTGATAGCCAACTGGCTGAGCTAGGTAAGCGCTCTAAAGCCGCTAATTTACCGTATTTTGTGCATGTTTCTACACTAAATGATGGTAAACGTGCTATTAAGGCCGGTGCAACGGCTTTAGCGCACGGTATTAATAGCGAAGCGATTGACGATGAATTTATTACGCTAATGAAACAGCATAATGTAACCTACATTCCTACCCTTGCGGTGTACCACAATCATAGCGATGAAAAGTATAACCATACTATTAGCTCACAAAGCGAGTTACTAAAAACCATTCCTGAAAAGCTTCAAGGGTGTTTGTTTGAAAAGGTGCCTGCACCTTCAAAGTGGAAAGAGCACGCATGGGATGAGCGTAAAACCGCTTATGCAAATATACAAAAGCTTCATAAAGCTAATATTACTATTGGCACAGGCTCTGATGCCGGAAACCCTTACACGCTGCACGGTACAGGGTTACACAACGAGTTAGATGCGCTTAAAAAAGCAGGCCTAACTAATGGTGAAATAATTAACGCAGCAACGGTTAACGGCGCAAAAGCGATTAATAAAGCCGGGAGCATTGGCAAACTTACTAAAGGTTTTGAGGCAAGTTTTGTACTGCTTAAACAAAACCCACTTAGTGATATAAATCATATTCACACTATCTCAGAGGTGTATAAAACAGGTTTAAAAGTAGACCGCTCAGCGCTTATTGCTCAAAACAAGGCCATTACACCACAGGGCCCTACCTGCAATGAAGAAGTTAAAAGCAGCCAAGCACAGCATACTATTGATGATTTTACCGGTGATACACCATGGCAAGCTATGAGCGATTCGGTAATGGGTGGGCAGTCTGTTGCAACGCTTACCACGCATAAAAATAGCTTAACTATTGATACAACCATTACAAAGCCTACCAGCTTTGGTGCATGGGCGGGCGCTGAAATTAAGTTTTCGTCACCGGCTGATGCCTCAACATTTAAAGGTATTCGCTTAACCTATAAAGGCTCAACTACACCTTTTGCTATGTCTGTTTATCATAGTGATGTAAAAGATTGGGATCACTTTAGTGTACTTTTAAAACCACGCGATGAGTGGACCACGCTTGATATACCTTTCACTACATTTAAACAGTTTGGGTTTGGTAGCCCCGTTACGTGGTCGGCAACAGAATTAACAGGGGTTAATTTAATGTGGCGTAAAATGCCAGGCGCAAGCAACGAGCCGTTAAAAAACACATTACAAATCAAAGAGCTAACTTACTTTTAAATAAGTAACAGTCAAAACACAAACTCTTTGGGTTTTGACTGTTTTTTGTTATGGTTTAATCACTTACAAAAAGAAGCACCTATTATGCTCAAACATCCTTTTTACAAATACAGCTTTTTTATTCTACTAATTGTTGATATTGCTTACGCCCTTGGACTCATAATTGCTAACTCTGCGCCCTTAACAGGCGGCAGTGCACTCGCCGCAACCGTATGGTTTATTACTTTTTATTGGGTTCCGGTATGGAGTGCGGCAGCGGTTATTTTTTACCTGCGCAATAAGCACATTAATAAAACAGCACTTGAATGGTTAATTGCCGTTGTATTTATGGCCCTCGGTAATGTGCTTACCGATGTATTACTGACACTGCTTTTTGATGGGCATAAATCAATGGGGATATTTGTTGTATTTAACGGCTTACTTTGGGGCTCGTGTATTTACCTTACCAGTATTTTTATTGAAAGCAAAAAACGCGTAACTGCCGAAAAACATGCGCTTAAACAAGCCCAACTTGCTACATTGCGATACCAGCTAAACCCTCATTTTATGTTTAATAGCTTAAATACAATTTCCGCTTACATACACACAAAACCCGATTTAGCAGATGAAGTACTGCATGAACTCGCTGATATTTTAAGGTACTCGCTTGATACCGCAGAGCAACAGCAAATACCTTTACAGCAAGAGCTTACCATAATAGAAAAGTACCTAAATATTGAAAAAGCACGCTTTGGCGATAAGCTTAAGGTTAATTACCACATTCCTAATACCCTTAAAAACAAAACGCTACCACCTCTACTTATTCAACCTATTATTGAAAATGCAATTAAGCACAATGCTAAACAAACCTCACTTACACTTAATATTACCCTGAGTGAAATGTCTAACGGGGTTAAAATTGTGATAAGCGACAACGGAAAAGGCTTTACTGACGATGTATTAAAATGTGGCTACGGAAAAGGTATAGGGATGAAAAACATTATGCTACGCGTTAATCAACTTGGACAAAGTAAAGTATTGCTCAGTAATGATAATGGTGCTGTTGTTACGCTGGAGCTAGCGTTATGAACAATATAAACCTGCCAAATAAAACGACTAAAATGCGCATAATGTTTGCCGATGACGAGCTTCCTGCTCGCGAAAAATTAAGCCATCAATTAAGCTTAATGGAGCATGTTGACGTGGTAGGCATAGCCACAAATGGCAAAAAGGCCATTGCATTAATTAATGAGCTGACTCCTGATGTGGTATTGCTTGATATTCAAATGCCTGAAATTAATGGCCTTGAACTTATTGATTTACTTAACTACCAACCCATTATTATTTACACCACCGCGTACGACCAATTTGCGATTGAAGCATTTGAGCACGCCTCAACTGACTATTTACTCAAACCTTTTCCAATTGCACGATTAAAAAAAGCGTTAGCCAAAGCGCAGCAGCAATTAGAGCAACAACGAGCGCATACTCATGTAACTAGCTGCGCAGGTGAACCCGCTTTTACACTCACCGAAAGTTCATTAAACAAGCTAGTTAGTAAAAGTGGCGAGCGCATATTTTTGCTTTCCCCAAGCGACATTAAATTTATTAAATCAGAGCAAGGAAATAGCTTAGCGTGGAATGGAGAAACGTTTAATCATTTGAGCGACACGCTCGATCAGCTTGAACACGCCCTAGCCACGCACAATTTTGTGCGTATTCATCGCAGTTATTTGGTTAATATTGACCATATAAAAGAAATACAGCGCTGGTTTAACGGCAAGCTAATGGTGATTGTAAATGATGATGTAAAATCGGAGCTTAGCACCAGCAGAGCCGGTGCCGATAAGCTAAAACAATTACTGCATATTTAGGCTTATTTTAAAGTTAGCTACTGATCATTACTTGAGTAAACACTTAAAATAGGAAATTTATATTCAGCAAACGAGACAGTTACCGACTGCGTTTCGTTACCCTTAAAACTTAATTTAAAAGGTTGAGGAGGTAGTCGCGTTCCATCAGCGAACAAAGCCAGTAAATGGTCTTCGTTAAGCTCACGATTACCCGTCGATAAATTAGTGAGTGTTATTACTGCCCAACGCTCACCCTCGTTATTGCTCATCAATATGTAATTTAACACCTCAAATTCGCCTTTTTTGGGTGTGATATTAGCATCGTTTGGAAATGCTAAATGCAAGCTACTAGGTATAGCTCTGTCTACGTTTATTACGTTCTCAGTATTTGCCAATACCGAAGACGACAGTATAACCAACATTAAAATCCATGCTTTAATCATATCAATAACCTCCTTCAAGCGTACTTAATGACGTTTGTATAGTCTACATAGTTAAGCATACTCTCAGCATTTACCTATTATGTAAACATACACAACAAATTCAATAATGCTCACTAAGCGCTCATTCAGTGTTGCTTGTGTAACCTCAGCTTTAATTTCACCTAATAAACATGGCGATTAAACGGAGAAAATTACATGGCAACCACATTTAACAGTTCAGGCGCGATTGAAAATTCGCAATTGGCTTTATTAAACACTGAGCACAGCATTCAAGTAAGAGGCGCACGTGTTCATAACTTAAAAAATGTGGATGTAAACCTGCCCCGTAATTCGCTTGTGGTGTTTACTGGTATATCGGGCTCGGGTAAATCATCGCTCGCCTTTGGAACATTATTTGCTGAATCGCAGCATCGTTACCTTGATTCGGTATCGCCTTATGCACGCAGGTTAATCGATCAGGTTGACGAACCCGACGTAGACTCAATTGAAGGACTGCCACCAGCAGTAGCAATGCAACAACAGCGCGGTGCGCCTTCTGTTCGCTCATCGGTTGGCAGCGTAACTACTATTTCTAACGCGCTGCGAATGCTTTACTCACGCGCTGGCGAATACCCTAAAGGGCAGAGCATTTTGTATGCCGATGCGTTTTCTCCAAATACCCCCGAAGGTGCATGCCCACAATGTTCGGGCATTGGCCGCACTTTTGAGGTAACCGAACAACTACTTGTGCCCGACAATACAAAAACGATACGCGAAGGCGCAATAGAAGCTTGGCCACCAGCATGGCAAGGTAAAAACTTAAGTCGCATACTGGTATCACTTGGTTACGATATCGACATACCATGGTATGAGTTGCCGCAAAAAGCACGCGATTGGATTTTATTTTCAGACGATACCCCCACTGTGCCTGTTTATCCAGACTACACTATTTTAGAGGTTAAAAACGCCATTAAAAATGGCGAAAAACCTCGCTATAAAGGCACTTTTACCAGTGCTAAGCGCTTTGTTCTTAAATCTTTTGCTACAACACAAAGTCCTCGTATTAAAAAACGAGTGTCGCAGTTTATGCAAATATCCCCATGCCCAAGCTGTAAAGGTAAAAAGCTTAAAAAAGAGTCGTTATCGGTTAAAGTCGCAGGCCTTGATATAGGCGAAATTTCGCAGTTAACATTGAACGAACTTGCAGATAAATTAAGCATTGCCGCTAATCCACCTGCTAAAAGTAACGCTACAAACCCAGAAAAAGCCATCGTCGCTAAGCGTATTACAAGCGATATTATTAAACGTATAGAGTCACTGACTAAACTTGGCCTAGGGTATTTATCGCTTGAGCGCACCACCCCATCGTTATCACCAGGGGAGTTACAACGTTTGCGGCTAGCAACGCAACTTCGCTCAAAATTATTTGGTGTTGTGTATGTGTTAGATGAACCTTCGGCAGGTTTACACCCTGCCGATACACAAGCACTTTTAAGCGCATTAGATGAACTAATAGCCGCTGGTAACTCTGTATTTGTGGTTGAGCACGACGTAAGTGTTATTCGACATGCCGATTGGGTAGTCGATGTTGGACCAAATGCGGGCTCCCATGGCGGTAATATAGTTTATAGCGGCCCTGTTGAAGGCTTAAAGCAAATTAGTAGCTCACACACTAGTCAGTATTTATTTAAAAATAACCAAACCCAGCAGGCACCCATACAAAACAAGCAACGCCAACCTAAAGCGTGGCTAGCGCTTAAAAATGTTGAACGTAATAACTTACAAAAGCTTAATGTAGAATTTCCGCTTGGGGTTATTACAAGTGTTACGGGAGTATCTGGTTCTGGTAAATCGAGCTTAGTAAGCCAAGCACTTGTTGACTTGGTATACGATGCACTTGGGCAAAAATCGCAACCACAAATGCCAACCGACGAAGCAGAGTTACTCGAGCAAGAGCTCAACGTAGCAACCGGCGGGCAAATAACTCTGGGCATTGAGCACATAAAGCGCCTAATTACGGTTGATCAAAAAGCCATTGGCCGTACGCCTCGCTCAAACCTTGCAACGTACACGGGCTTATTCGATCAAGTACGTAAACTGTTTGCCAATACCAAAGAGGCAAAAAAGCGAAAATACGATGCCGGTCGCTTTTCGTTTAATGTTAAAAAAGGCCGCTGCGAAAACTGCGATGGCGTAGGCTTTGTAAGCGTAGAGCTGTTATTTTTACCCAGCGTGTATTCGCCTTGCCCTGTGTGTAATGGAAAGCGCTATAACCAAAAAACACTCGACATTACCTATAAAGAGAAAACCATTGCCGATGTTCTCAACTTAACCGTTGAGTCAGCGCATACATTTTTTTCCGATGAACCCGCTATTTTGCGCACGCTCAATGCGCTTTTACAAGTAGGCCTTGGCTATTTACGTTTAGGGCAACCTGCTACTGAACTTTCGGGCGGCGAGGCACAACGTATTAAACTTGCCACTGAACTACAACGTACACAGCGTGGCGATACGCTTTATATTTTAGATGAGCCAACCACAGGCCTGCACCCAAAAGATGTAGCCATGCTAATGGCGCAGTTAAATGGCTTAGTTGATGCTGGCAACACCGTCATTATGGTTGAGCACGATATGCAAGTAGCCAGTAACAGTGATTGGGTTATTGATATTGGCCCAGGAGCTGGCGACGAAGGCGGGGTAATAGTTGCACAAGGAAAACCTGAAATGGTCGCTGAATCACAAAAAAGTAAAACGGCGCCATTTTTACAAGCACAGGTAAATCACGCAGGTTCTAATTAAAAATTAATAGTCGTTATGCGCAAAATAATAAAGAGCCACGTGCTCTTTATTATTAATCTAAGGCTAACCAAACACCTACAAGCATCATTAAACTGCCTGCAATTCGGTTCATCCATTTAATATTATCGCCTCGGGCTAAAAACAGGCGCAGGCTTTTACCACCTGTTGCATACGCTAACATACTTACAAATTCGGTTATCATAATTACGCTAAGTAAAATAAATAACTGTGGCGCAACAGCCTGATCAACACTAATAAACGGCGGCAATAGTGAGATCATAAACGCCCACCCTTTTGGGTTAGCAACAGCGGTAATAAACCCTTGCGTAAAAAGCGACTGCCTACTTACATCACTTGGGCTATGTGTATTAACCGACATTTTACCTTTGGCGCGCCACATATTTATACCTATGTAAATTAAGTAGGCACCACCGACCCACTTTAAAATAGCGAACGCATCAGGGTAATTTAGCATGACACTTGCAACCCCAAGTACCGCCGCAATAGCTACACTCGCAACTCCCAATAACTCACCTATCATCATCCACAAGGTGCGGCGCACACCGATACTCATACCTAATGTCATGGCAAGCGTCATGCACATACCCGGTGTGATAGATACAAAAAAGAACGTAGGAATAAAAACTGCCAGTGCTGCTACATCAATCATTAATTTACTCTCGTATTCATAACAAAAACGCGGCTATAAGTAGCCGCGCTGTTGCTTACCTATGTGTATTGTTATTGCTGGGTATTAACAGCAGGCTCGCTAACGACCTCTACTGGCTGTGGTGTATCATTTAACAAATACTTATCTAGCCACTGCTCTTGCTCCCACAATACATGTAATAAGCTTTTACGTGCGCGGTAGCCATGAGCTTCGTAAGGCAGCATAACTAAACGGGCATCTTTTCCTAAGCCTTTAAGCGCGGCATACATGCGCTCACTTTGCATTGGAAAAGTGCCTGAATTAGGATCCTCTTTACCGTGTATCATGAGCATTGGCTCATTGATTTTTTCGGCGTGAAAAAACGGCGACATATTAGCGTATACACTTTGCGCCTGCCAAAAATCACGTTCTTCTCCCTGAAAACCAAACGGTGTTAATGTGCGGTTATATGCGCCACTTCGAGCAATACCTGTTTTAAATAAATCACTATGCGCCAATAAGTTAGCAACCATAAATGCACCGTATGAGTGCCCTGCTATGGCTATTTTGTCTTTATCAGCAATCCCCTTTTCAACCAGTACATCTACTGCTGCTTTGGCGCTAGAAACCAGCTGTTTTCTGAAGTGATCATTTGGCTCACTACCATCAACACCTACAATCGGCATTTTAGGATCGTCAAACACGGCAATACCTTTGGCAAGGTACGGCATTGGGCCCCAGTAACCAATATACGTAAACTCGTAAGGCGACTCGCGAACTTGCGACGCTACTGCTTTGTCTTTGTATTCAAGCGGGTAAGCCCACATAAGCACAGGCAAAGTGCCTTGTGTTTTGTCGTACCCTGGTGGTAAATATAACGTGCCAGAAAGCTCAACACCGTCGTCGCGCGTGTAACGCACTTGTTCTTTTGTTACCCCTTTAAAAGCAGGGTATGGGTGTTCAAATTGCGTTAGTTGGGTTAACGAATCGTCATCTAAATCACGAATAAAAAAGTTAGGCTGCTCAGTTTTAGACTCACGAACAGTAATAAAGCGTTCGCCTTCGTCATCAAGCAGCGCCCTTACACGCTCGTAATAAGGCGCTTTAGATTCCCATAAACGCTTGCTACTATTTGTTTTTACATCGTACCTGTCTAAAAACGGGATGTTACCTTGTTCTGACGCGCCATTGCCGCGCAGGTAAATATAACGCCCACCAACCACTTTAATTACATTAGCACCTAAATCGTTACGCTCGTAAATAGCATTACCTGGGTCTTTATAAGCATCGTTATAACTACGCTCTGAAAACAGCACACGGTTACTATCTGCATTACGCGGCTGTATTACATACGTGCGTAATTGACGGTCGCTGAAGCGCCAATCGCTAAGCATAGCAATGTCGTTATTAGCCCACTCCATACCCGCATAACGACGTTCTACTTTTGCAAATAACTTTGGCTCGCGTTTAAACGGCGCACGTAAGCTATAAATGTAATCATGGTGTGGCACGTCAGTTTTCATGTCGCCGCCATCTTGCTCTTCTGCCCAAATAACTTCAGCACCCTGATCTGCTCGCCATTCAAAATTACGTCTTCCTGTACGCACACTGTCGTAACCTTGTGGAATATTATCGGCCAAAGGTTGCTTAGCAAGCTCGGCTAATGCAAAACCGCGCATACCCCATATTTGCCACGTTGTCGCAAAGCGGCTGTAAGGTACTTGATACGAAAACGGCTCGTTAATTCCCGCCACCAAAATATTAGTCGAGTCGGGCGACACCGAAAACGATTTAAAAAGTGCAGGACTGCCAATAGCTTGAGCTTTTCCATCAAGAGTAATGTAAGCCAACTGGCCTTGACCAAAAAACTTAAATTGAGCTTCATCAAATGGGCTCGTTAATAAATTTTGATACGTGCGTGCAGGGGCTTTTTCGCCAGTGCTTTGCTGAATAACTGGCACAACATTTTGACTGTTGTTTTCTAGCCGTGGTTTACCAACATTTACAGCAAGGTTTGCAATAATGGCTGTGCTGTCTGGTAACCATTGGTATGGCGATGCCGTTAAAACTGAATTTACCGCAGCACTCGATAGCATTTTTGCTTGTTTACTTTCAACACTATAAAGCCATAAATTTGCTTCGTTTGTTTGTTCAACAATAAACGCTAAGTATTTGCTATTAGAAGACCACTTAGGCGAGCGAATAATACCATTTGGTAAGTTATTAATATTAATAACAGTACCACTTTGCACATGTTTAAGTTCTACAGCACTAAAATTTGCGCGCACCCGTGTGCGTGAAAAATTAGCCGGGTTTAGTTTAATCCCCGCAAGCTTTAACTCTTCAATTGCAAGCTCATCAAGCGATACAACACGCCTGCGTTCAAATAGCGCAAGCCACTGACCATCACTTGATAAGTAACTTGTGGGCGCCAATTTAGCATCTACCACTGCCGCTAAATCAGGCGAAGGAGTTTGGTAGCCCTGCTCTGCATGACTAAATGGTAGTAATACAACACAACAAATAAAGGCAACTAACAGCCTAAAAGCGTTCATGTTTTTATCCTTTTGTTATTTTTTACACAATTAAGTGTATATAAACACGTTTTGCTTTGTTCATAAAGCATTAAGGTGGCTCAACACATGGCAAAAGATGACTTAACAGCCCAGTTTAAGCTACACTAACGCGTTTTTAATTTATCACTGCGACAAACACAACTATGCATAACAAAGCTAAATCTGTCACAATTTTTGATGTTGCCGACCTTGCAGGTGTGTCTAAGTCAACGGTGTCTTTGGTGCTTACTCAAAGTAAAAAAGTCAGTGATAAAAGCAAACAAAAAGTATTAAAAGCAATTGATGAGTTAGGCTACGTTTATAATCGCGATGCCGCAGCTATGCGCTCAAAGCGCTCTAATTTAATCGCTGTGGTTATAAATGATTTAACTGACCCTGTTATGGCACAGTTGGCCACCGAGCTTGAGCTAACATTAAACAATGAAGGTTTTCAGGCCGTTATTGTTAGCAGTAACAATAACGTTGAGCAGCAAACACAGGCAATTAATAAACTAAAAGAATACAACTCCGCCGGATTTATAATTTGCCCTGTGACTAATACATGCACCCAATGGTTAGACACATTAAGTTCTCAGCATAGCGTTGTTACCTTAATGCAAGAGCTTGCATTTAGTAATGCACCTTGTGTGTTACCCGACTACAAAAAAGCAAGCCATATAGTTAGCATGCATTTACTTTCTCAAGGGGTTACAAACATTGCGTTTATAGGCAGCAATTTACAATTAAGCAGCTGCTTAACACTTCAACACGGCTTTAATACCGCATGTGCACAACACAGTATATCGCCACTAAACGCAATCGAATGTGGTGAAAATTCCGCTCTTAGTGCCAAAAATGCTTTTGCACAGGCTTATAAAAGCACCCCTGCTATTAACGCCATTGTGTGTGCGAATGACATTATCGCCCACGGCGTGCTAGCAAGCATTAACACATTAAACTTAGCAGCTAATCAACGCATTAAAGTAGTAAGCTGTCAGCAAGTTAAAAATAGCGCCTTACTTGACGATACATTAACGAGTGTTGCAATCAGCACGCATGAAATCGCGAAACGTTGCCTTTTAGTACTACAAGAACTATTACAAAATACAGCCCCACCGGTTAAAACACTGGTAAATGTTAACTTACAAATTAAAGAGTCTAGCCAATGAAAAAAGTGCTGGTAATTGGCTACGTATGGCCAGAGCCCAACTCATCCGCTGCGGGTACGCACATGATGTCATTATTGAACGCATTTACAGCACAAAACTGGCAAGTGGAGTTTGCTACTCCCGCTCAACGCACAGAGCACATGGTAAACCTTGACGACTTTGGTATAACAAGCCAAAGCATTGCCCTTAATTGCGAAAGCTTTGACGAATACGTTAAAGCCTATAACCCCGACATTGTAATGTTTGACCGGTTTATGATGGAAGAACAATTTGGTTGGCGCGTTGATAAGCATTGCCCCAATGCCATTAAGATTCTCGATACCGAAGATTTACAGTGCCTGCGAAACGCACGCCATGAAGCGCACAAAGGCGAGCATGAATTTACAACCAGCGATTTACATTCAGACATAGCTAAACGCGAAATAGCGGCTATTTTGCGTTGCGACCTAAGCCTAATTATTTCAAGCTACGAAATGGAATTACTCAATAGCGTATTTAAGGTCGAACCAAGCTTATTACACCATTTACCGTTTATGGTCGATTTAATCTCGCTGCCCGAAACCACAAAAAGCTTTGATGAACGTCAGCACTTTATGACGATAGGTAATTTTAGGCATGCGCCAAACTGGGATGCAGTACTTTACTTACAAAAAATATGGCCGCTTATTCGCAAGCAATTACCAAAAGCAGAACTACATATTTATGGCTCTTACCCGCCACCTAAAGCCACTGCGCTTAACAACCCAAAAACCGGGTTTTTAATAAAAGGCTGGGCCGATAACGCCTATGATGTAATGCAAAGTGCGCGCGTATGTTTAGCCCCTCTTAGGTTTGGCGCCGGTATTAAAGGTAAATTACTTGAAGCCATGATTATGCAAACACCCAGCGTTACCACTAGTATTGGTGTAGAGGGCATGCACAACGATTTACCTTGGTCTGGTAAAGTGGCTAATAATACCGAAGACTTTGCAAATGCAGCCGTTGAGCTTTATACCAATGAAACCGATTTTAAACATGCCCAGCAAGCTGGCAATACGCTACTTAACACCGTATACGACAAAGTAAAATTGAGCGCGGCACTCATTAATAAAATAGATGCAATAAGCAGCGATTTAAGCACGCATCGTGAAAAAAACTTTACCGGACAAATGCTCAAACATCATACAATGCGAAGCACACAATACATGGCGCAATGGATAGCGGAAAAAAATAAAAAATTAGATTAAAAATGACTAGACACACACCAATTAGTCTTTAAAATCGCGCCCATTACATATGGGCGTTTTAGCCTATACTTTTAGCTAATTTATTTACACACTGGCCTAAATAAGATTTGAAAACTGCAACCTTTACAGAAAAACGCAAATTTATCGTTAAGTTGGGTAAAATGCTTCATAAATACGGTACGCCTGCCTACCGCCTAGAAGCACACTTAATGGAAGTCGCCACATACTTAGGCCTCAAATCGTCGTTTGTTATGTCGCCCACCTCGGTCACCTTTGTTATTTGGACCGACGGCCATGAAGATGAGTATACGCATGTGGCACGAGTTGACCCAGGCGATCATGATTTAGGATCACTTGCCGATACCGACGACCTTGTAAATAAAATGCTTAATGAAGAATTGTCTCTTCAAGAAGTAGACCAACAGCTAGATATAATTTTTGATGCCCCTAACCCTTACAATAAATTAACGACAGGTATTGCATTTGCAACCTCGGGCGGCGCATTTGCAATGCTTATGGGCACCAGTTGGACCGATGTAATTTGGTCTGCGTTACTCACCCTTGTGGTGTATATGTTTGTATTGTGGTCTATGCGCTCTAAACGTGTAGCGCATATGCTTGAACCACTTGTTGCTATTGTTTCAGCAATTATGGCCTGTGCTGTAAGCGTTTATATAACACCCGAAGTAAACATACGCTTAGTGGTGCTTTCTGCCATTATTGTATTTATACCGGGCCTTGCGCTTGCACTTGGATTGGCAGAGCTTGCAGCTCGCCACTTAGTCTCGGGTACAGCAAGAGTAATGGACTCATTTATGCTGCTGTTTAAACTCTATTTTGGTGGCTTTATAGGTATAGGCATTGGCTTTGCACTTTTTGGCCAAGCAGACTTTGTTCAACCGGAGCCTTTACCCAGCTGGACACCTTGGCTTGCTATATTTTTACTGTGTAGCAGCCTAATAGTTATATTTAGAACCAAACTAAAACATGCGGGTTGGTCTATTGCATCAGGCTTTATAGCCTATGGCACAAGTATTGGGTCAGCAATGTATTTAGATTACACATTGGGTACTTTTGTTGGCGCGTTATCGGTGGGTATTTTTAGTAATTTATTTAACCGTGTTGCTAATGCGCCGGCTTCAATTGTGGCAATGCAGGGCTTGATTGTATTAGTCCCAGGTAGCAAAACCTACATTGGCTTAAATTCACTTATTGAAGGCCAAGACTTCATATATGCAGAGCATATAGGCCAGCAAACATTTTTAATATTTATGTCGCTTGTAGCCGGGCTTATATTTGCAAACGTTGCCTTACCGCCTAAAAAAAGTTTATAAAAAGCAGCGCGGTACATTCCGCGCTATTCATTATTTATTTTATCACCTTCATTTAACGCCCTCTTTTGAGCATTAATCGCATTTTTTAGTTTATTAACCTTAGCTTGTTATACTAATCTGGATTTTAAAAATAAAGGATATAACAATGCTTAAGACAAGCTTAGCGCTAGCAATCGGGCTTTCAAGCAGCCTTGCATTTGCGCAATCAGCAATCACAGTTGAAGACATTCCAAAAGTAAAATCGGTAATACAAACAAGTATTAGCCCAGATGGTGAAAGCGTTGCATTTACACGCTCGTTACCACGCAAACTTTACGTTGACGAAAATGGCAGCAATTACAGCGAACTTTACGTTGTAGACGATGAAGGTGTTGAACGCCCATTTATTACCGGCTCGGTTAATATTAAAAGCCTACAATGGTCAAACGACAGCAAAACAATTTACTTTTTAGCAAAGCTTAAAGACGATAAATTTACTTCGCTTTACCAAATTCCTGTTGATGGCGGACAAGCACAAGCAGTTATGTCGTTAAAAGGGACTTCTATTTCAAGTTATCAACTAAGCCCAGACAATAAACAGCTTGCGTTATTAGCGATGCCCGCTGCCGACAAATCAGATAAAGAATTAAAAAAACTTGGTTTTAAAGCAGAAGTATACGAACTAGGTTTAAAAAACAAACAACTCTTTGTTGTTGATTTGGCAAAAGCAGATAAACCATTATCGCCAACAGCCATAAACATTGATAGCTATGTAAGCGATGTTAACTGGTCAGCCGACAATGACAAGCTACTCGTTAAAACTCAACCTACAGCACTTATTGACGATCGCTATACTAAATCAATGTGGCACCTTTACGATATTGCTAACGAAAAAGTAACCTTATCGTTTAAAACACAGGGTAAACTGGGCGATGCAGAGCTGTCGCATGATGGTAAATACGTCGCTATTTTAGGCGCAGAAGATCAGCACGACCCAGCAACTGGCCGCTTATTTATTGCTGACACTGAAACCGCAAAAATCACTGAGTGGCTACCTAACTTTATGGGCCACGTAGTTGATTTTGAATGGTCGCATAAGCGTAACACGCTTAACTTTATTGCCAATGTAGGTACGCAAAGCTTTGTTGCCAGTATCAAAGCAGGCTCTAATAAATACAAAAAGCTAGTTGATGAAGGCCAATTTATTGCAACGCAGTTAAGTGTTTCTGACTCAGATAAAACATTGGCACTTCGTGGTAACAGTGCTAAGCACCCTAACGAAGTATTTATTGTGCGTAGTAAAAAAGCAAAGCGTTTAACAGACTCAAACAGCTGGCTGAACGATAAACGCTTTGCTAAACAAGAAACGATTAAACTTAAAGCGCGTGATGGCGTTGAACTAGACGGCGTACTTGTATACCCGCTCGATTACAAAAAAGGCACACGCTACCCACTTATTATGTCAGTACATGGCGGCCCAGAAAGTCACGACAAAGATGGGTGGATCACCAATTACTCTCGCCCTGGCCAAATGGGTGCTGCACGTGGGTACGCGGTATTTTATCCAAACTATCGTGGTTCTACAGGTAAAGGCGTTGATTACTCAAAACTAGGGCAAAACGATTACGCTGGTAAAGAGTTTGACGACCTAGTGGACTTTAAAAACCATTTAGTCGACATGGGTCTAGTTGACAGCAAACGCGTTGGTATCACAGGTGGTTCTTACGGCGGTTACGCCTCTGCTTGGGGTGCAACAAAACTAACTGAACATTTTGCAGCAAGTGTTATGTTTGTGGGTGTCACTAACCAACTTTCTAAGTTTGGTACCACTGATATTTCAAACGAAATGCACCTAGTGCATGCCCGTTCATACCCGTGGGATAAATGGCAATGGTATTTAGAGCGCAGCCCAATTTACTGGGCTGGTCAGTCAGAAACACCGTTGCTTATTATGCACGGTAAAGACGATCCACGCGTGCACCCTGCGCAATCTATGGAGCTTTACCGCTACATGAAAGTACAAGGTAAAGATGTACGCCTTGTTTATTACCCGGGTGAAGGCCACGGCAACCGTAAAGTGGCAGCACAATACGACTACAGCTTACGTTTAATGCGTTGGATGGATAACTATTTAATAGAGGGTAAAAAAGACATGCCTGATTACAAAATAGACCACGCAGCAAAACTTAAAGCAGTAAAAGATGCCAATAAATAATTTGTGGTAAGTTAAAATAGTGAGGCCGGCATTGTTGCTGGCCTTTTTTTATTATTTTAGAACCAATACCCCCTAGCAAGCTCATGCTGTGATAAAATCTAAATTAATTCTTCGCCTCAATTTCATAATTCGACCGCTATGTCTAACAGCCCTTGTTTTACCCCATTTGCTCAACCTGTTTCCACTATTCCTTTACCGGAACAGTTTACTTACCCCTTTTTTTACGAGCCACACCCGTTAACTATTGCAGCAAGCGAACAATTGCAACAGCAGCTCGAAACACTGCCACATTTAAAAGCTGAAAACGCGGGTAAAATGTTTGGCGTGTTAGTGGTTAAAAATGAGCAAAACGAACTGGGCTTTTTAGCTGCCTACTCAGGGCAAGTTGACGCAAACAAAGTCAGTATTAACTTTGTGCCCCCTATTTCAAGCATGCAATTAAACGATGAAAATTACTTAGCTAAAAGCAAAATAATAAATGACTTGAACGCACAAATAGACGAACTTGAAAACAGTGAGCAGCTAAAGAGCATTAGCCAATTATTAGCTACCGCCAACGAAGGCTTTGAAAAAGAGCTGCAAGCGCAGCATGCTTTAATGCAAAAAAGCAGAAAAAAGCGTAAAAAACAACGCAGCGACGCTGAAAAAAAATCGAGTAAAACCAAAATTCAACAACTCAAAAAAAAGCTAGCAACACAAAGCATTGAAGAAAAAAAGCAGCTTCAGGCATTAAAGCAAAAATGGCAAACACAGCTAGTCACACTTGAACAAGCGCATAGCAAAATAAACGATGAACTTGAACATTTAAAAAAACGCCGTAAAACGCTCTCCAAAAGCTTACAAAAAATACTATTTGCTCAATATCAATTTCTTAATATTAATGGCGAAATAGAAGACCTCAATGCTATTTTTGCCAAATTACCTGAGCATACGCCGGCATCGGGGGCAGGTGACTGTGCAGCCCCTAAATTGCTTCAATATGCGTTTAAACATAACTTAACACCTATAGCCATGGGTGAGTTTTGGTGGGGAGCCCCGCCTAAATCTGCGGTTAGGCAGCATAAAAACTACTACCCATCTTGCTTTAGTAAATGTCAGCCTATCTTAGGCCACATGCTAAAAGGCTTAAATGTAGAACCTAGCCCACTGTTGAATAACCCTGCACAAGGTAAAGAGCTTACTGTTGTTTACCAAGATGACGATTTGGTCATAGTGAATAAACCGGCAGAGTTTTTATCGGTCCCGGGCATTACCATAGACGACTCTGTATTCTTGCGTATGAAAACACAATTTCCAGAAGCTACAGGCCCACTTATTGTGCACCGATTGGATATGTCAACCTCAGGACTATTAATTATTGCCCTAAATAAACGGGCACATAAAGCCATTCAAAAACAATTTATTGAGCGCACAATAGAAAAGCGCTACGTTGCTTTAGTCGATGGGAATATAGAACAAGAAAGCGGTACTATAGAGTTACCCCTAACACCAGATTTTGATGATAAGCCGCGTCAAAAAGTGTGTTACCAAAAAGGAAAGCCTGCACTTACAACATGGCAAGTACTTGAGCGAAAAAACAACACAACTCGCTTGCAGCTCTACCCTAAAACAGGGCGCACACATCAACTGCGTGTGCACTGCGCACATGTATTAGGTTTAAACACCCCTATTATTGGTGATACACATTATGGTAAAAAAGCAGACCGGTTACACCTGCATGCTGAGTATCTAGCATTCACGCACCCGATTAATCACGAGCGTTTAGAGTTTAAAATTGATGCTGATTTTTAACAGATAAATACTAAAACCACCATAAATAAGGCTGCTATCACGCTTATACTAGGATTATAGGCGTAGATATTTTTATAAAATAACTTTTATGGTAATGTAATTGGATAATTAATGGTTAACCAATACTTAATAGAGATTGAAAATGCTAGATATAAACGTCTCTCAAGGCTACAACCTGCTTGAGTTTTTGATTACTAAAAGTATATGGATGAGGTTTAGCCAAAATTTAACTAACCCTACGTTTTTCAAAAAAGCTACACGTATCAAGTTAGTAAGGGCTTAATATGACTAATAACATGCAATTTAAAGCAAGTTACCTATCGGTGTTGGTTAAACAGCTTGTTGTTGTGTGTTTTTTACTCGCCGCCTTTCAAAGTATTGCTTATTCAAACAACTTTTCTACCCCTGAGCTCAGTCAGCAAGACGTACGCACGCTGATTAAAAGTGTAAGAACAGATAAACTTGATTACCTGCAAAACAAAAAACAAATCACTCAAGCTTACGAGCAAAGTAAATTAAAACAGAATGGCGCTTTGCATTTAGAAGCTGCAGCCATTTATGCCGAACTGCTTTTTAGGGAAGAAAAGTACGAAAAATTAGATAAACACCTCACTGTTTACTTATCAAATCAGCAATTATCTAAACAACCTGACGTATTACTGCTATTTTTGGAGTCACAATTAAAACTGCTTAGCCTACAAAAAGAACTCCAAAAGGCAAACGATGTTGTTAATCAACTAAAAACACGATTTTCTCAATCTACACCGGCTGAAAAAATCATTATTTTAAGAGCCTTTGCATACTTTTATACCGAAACAGATGAACTGAAAAAAACCTTGAGCGTGGCACTTGACGGATTAGAACTGGCGATGCAAAACAACGATATTGCATCGCAAGGCTATTTTTACAGGAAGATAGCCGATGCGTATAATTATTTAGAAAACAAAGAAAAAGCAATAACATACGCTAAAAAAGCGCTGATCGCATATCAGCAAACTCAAGATGGCTTATATACAGCTAAAGCTTACTGGAGCTTGGGCAATGTATTACTTGAAATAAATAAACCAAACGAATCCCTCATTTATCTAGACAAAGCACTCTCTTACTTTGAATCTGTTAACATGCAAAAAGGACTGTCTTTTGCTCAGTATTCAATTGCTAATATTTTATACAAACAAGAAAACTACGAAGATGCGCTCGCCTTAGCCACAAAAAATATTGAGGTTGCCCACCTAGCCGGAATAGGTGATATGAAACTCGCATCGATGATATTGATGCTAGATATTTATAAAAAACAAGGTTTACTTAAAAAAGCCGATAAAATGAACGATGAAGTATTTTCGATGATCGATGATTTTAGCCGCAGCATTTATAAAGCCGATTACCTTCAAAAGCGATACCAGTTAAAACGAAGCCTCAACAAAACAGACGATGCATTTGACGCAATGGAGCAAATGCTTACATTTATAAAAAAGCATTACGAAGCCACCAGCGAAACAAACATTAAAACACTGCAAATAAAATTTGAAGTAAAAGAAAAAGAAGAAAAAATACTCCAACTAGAATACGACAAAAACATTAACGAATTACTCGCTAAAGAAGAGTATCAACAAAAAATAATTTGGCGGTTAAGCGCAACAATTGCGTTTATTTTAGTTATTGTGTCGTTATTACTTATTTATAGACAAGTACTACAACGTAAAAAATATTATAACATTGCGCTGACTGACTACTTAACTAGCAGTTTAAATCGACGCGGTATTATGCAAAAAGCGGCTCAAAAACTTAAGCAAAGCAATGCTACAATTGCCATTGTCGATCTAGATTTGTTTAAGCACATTAACGACACTTACGGCCACGATGTGGGTGACTCCGTTCTTAAAGCTTTTGCTCGTGCAGCACAAAATACACTTGCTGGTGACGACCAATTTGGCCGCTATGGTGGTGAGGAATGGTTATTTATTTTAAACACCGTTGATAAACAAAGCGTTAAAACAACGTTCGATTCTATTGCCAATACACTGATAGATATTTGTAGCGAAATAGAAGGCTTAAATAATACTGAAACCATTACGTTTAGCGCAGGTGCAGCAATTAGCTCCTCCTCTAACCGCTCACTTGAAAAACTGATCATACATGCTGATGAGCTTCTTTATAAAGCCAAACAAAGTGGCCGTAATCAGGTTAATGTTGAGCAGCCCTAGGCGTATTAAAGCTTAACAAACACATACCCCCAAATATGTTTTTAACAAGCTAATTGTAAATAGCTGCACGTGAAGTATTAGCTCGTATTAAAAGTAAGAAATTATTTCACCCTCTCGTCTGTAAAAAATACACAAACAATCCAAAAACATAGCCTAAAACCTATAAAAGCATTAATTTCAACAACTTAAAATCTGGCACTGCGTTTGCTTATTAGTTATTAAGCAATGTAATTGATTAGGATGATTTATGAATATTTTTGAAGCACTACGTAATGACCATGACAAACAACGCAAACTAGTTGACGCGCTTATTCAAACCAAGGGCGACACAAAAAAACGTCATAGCTTAATGGATGAGCTAAAAACAGAGCTAGAAGAACATGCAAAATTTGAAGAGCGCTACTTTTATAATCCATTAATTTGTGAAGATTTAACGCAAGAAAAAGCACGCCACAGTGTTGCAGAGCATCATGAAATTGATGAACTAATTGAACAACTTGAAGACACCGAAATGAGCTCATCAACATGGTTAGTAGAAGCTAAAAAACTACACCATTTAGTGCATCATCACTTAGATGAAGAAGAACATGAAGTATTTCAACTAGCCGGTAAAGCGCTGTCTGAAGGGCAAAAAGAGCGCTTAGGTGACAAATACAACGACGCAATGCATTAATCGTACAAGTAAGAATTCATACACCTCCCTGTGTACTTTTGGTTATAAGCTAATTAGCTTATAACCACTTTTTTGTTTGGCTGTTTTATTTAACAGTATATTTTACGTCTTGATCCCGTAATAAATAAAGTGCAAAACACGCTGCCCACATTGGCCACGCTGCAAAAAATAATAAATTATTAAAGCCATCAATGTACTGATTGTAAGATGAAAGTGTTGATAGGCCGTGAATTATAAAAATAATACCGTAAGTAATACGTTTTTTAATACCCGCTAAAAACGCTAAAACAAGTACTAGCTGCACCGCGCCAATAATGTAAGCCACCATATCTGTAGAGCCACTAATCCCATAAAAATGCTCAAAAATACGTGCGCTATGTCCAGGGTTTACAAACTTATCGAACGTCCACATAACCATTACAATAAACACACCTACACGCAAAGATAAAAGTGACCACTGCAAACGATTTTGAACATCACTACTTAAAGAATCCGTCATAAAATTTCCTTTAAAAATATATAAATAAACCAAGAACAGAACAAGACCGTATAAGGTATGATTAATTTCAAACTATTTAGATTTAATCCAAGTAGGTATTCAACAACATTTAAAGCTTAAGACTATAATAAGAATAATTTGCACGCATCCATTCTAAAAATTAAAAAAGTTTTACTTTAATTGAAAGATATTTTTATTCCTTTCGGTCTTTATCGCCAATAACTAATTACACTAGAGAGACACCCCTTGAAACACGCATACTTAGCACTATCGTTAGCCACCATATTAAACACTCCCCTTGTTGCTTTTGCAGCTGAAAAAACGCAAGCAAAAGATTCGATTGAACACATAGAAGTGGCTGGTCAAGTTATAAAGTCTCAAGGACTTTCTGTTAAAAATGAAACAATTGACGGTCCTTTTGGTGATAACTTAGCACTTCAAGACATAGCACGCTCAGTTACGCCTATTTCAAGCGAACTTATAGAACAGCTTAACATTACTACTTTACAAGATGTATTAGCAGTAAGCCCAAACACATACTCTGCAAGTGGCTTTGGCGCGCCAAGTTTACCTACTATTCGCGGTCAATTGGGTGAGCTTTTTCAAGATGGTACACGTCGTCAAGCAGGTAACAATGGGTTTGGCGTGCCGTTATCGTTCAATTCTGTCGAACAAATAGATGTAGTAAAAGGCGCACCGCCGGTTTTGTTTGGTTCAAGCCAACGCAACGGTGGATTTGTTAACTTACAGTCAAAAGTAGCGTCAACGGACGAAAGTAAAGGCAAAGCGAGTTTATCGGCCGGTCGTTGGGACCAATACAGTGCGCAAATAGATTACACTGCGCCAATTATTAAAGACAAAGTCGGGTTTAGAGTAAGCTATGAACATCTTGACCATGGCAGCTATTACGATTATTCAGGTACTAAAAGCGACAGTTTATTTGCAGCACTAAGCATTTTGCCAGACGATAAAAGCACTTGGGATATTAACTTTGAGCTATACCAAGTCGAATTTACCGACAACGCCGGTATTAACCGCCCTACCCAAGCTTTAATTGATGATGGCCTTTATATTACTGGCCAAGGCGTGCAAGCAAATGGCAGTACAGTACCGGCGGCGGGTTCGATTGTGTCGCCTACTGGGCAAGTAAACATTGATCGCAGCACTGTACTTACTGACCCTGATAACCAAAACGAAGCTACAACTTATTTAATTCACAGTATTTATAAACGTGAGCTAAGTGCAAATGCCTCACTTAAAAACATCACCTACTTTCAACATTTACAGCGTGAAGAGATTGCCCAAAATAGCTTTGTTGAAATTATTGACGGCGCCGACACGGCGCAAAATCGAACAGAACTAACGTATAGTTGGAACGACGAACAACAAACTATTTTTGCTTTTGACGTACGCTATAACAAAGTGCTTGGTTACAGCCAGTTCACCACAGAGGCCGACTTACCTATTGATTTAACTGGCCCATTATCAAATCGCCGCATTCCTTTAACAGACGCACAAAAGGCACGTTTGGTTGAGCTTCGCCCGGGTGTGTTCGTATCACCTGGTGCACAGTACGATATAGATAACGATGGTAGCGGCGACTTTAACCTGTCAGACACCACTGACTCACGTTCATGGCAAACAGGTTTTGCTATTCAGCAAGACTCAGATTGGACAGATAAACTTCATACAAGCGTAGGTTACCGAGTAGATTATTATGATGTAGAAGCACGTGATCCTATTGCACCACAAGGCCAAACTGCAGCAAGTGATAGCATTAACGACACACTTCAGTCAGGTCAGGTAAGCTTTAATTACAAACTAAACGCTGATTTCACAGGCTACGGTGCTGCAAGTTATAACGAGGCCACATCAAACAGTATGGCTGGCGGTAATGTGCTGGGTGGCGGCAACGTGATTAGTGCACAAAACTTTGCAACAGAAAACACACTCGTAGAATTTGGTTTAAAATACGCCCCAATCGACAGTGATTGGTATGCCGATGGCGCTGTATTTAGTCAACGCCGCAGCTTGCGTAATCGCGATGGCAGCAATACGGGTATTCGTACCACGGGCTTTGAAAGCCAAGTATTTTACGATGCTTACCCTTATTGGCTAAGTGCGGGCTACAGCTACATAGATGCCCGCTACGATAACTCTGCAAGCAGCCAAGATTCCGCTCAAGTCGCTGATGCGTTTGATAACTCACGCCCAGACATTATTGCTGGTACGGGCGTTGGCGCGCCAAGCTTTACACCATTTGCACCGTCAAACAGTCAAGTACAAGGTATTCCAGAGCAATCGTTTAGTTTTAATGGTAATTATTCAATTACCTCGAAATGGCAAACTGGTTTTTCAGGTCTATATACAAAGAGTTACCCATTAGACTTTTTACAAACAGTTAAAATTCGTGATCAGTACACGCTAAACGTAAATACTAGCTATGCATTTACGCCTAGTACTAAGTTACGTTTAGATGTAAATAACATCACAAACCAAAAAAATTGGCGTCCTGTTTTTGAAGGCGGCTACTTTGGCGCAACCTTGGCATTCCCTGAATTGCCAATAAATGCCAAGCTGACTCTGACCCATAAGTTTTAAAATTTATGAATATTTAGCTTTAAAGGTTAAATGTACATAAATTTGCTTCTTATAAAACGAGGTAAAGCCTATGTGGTGTGGTCATCACTCATAGGCGTTTTAAAGTAAAATTACTGCTAAACAGGCGCAGCCCAAAGGATTTACCTAGTGCAATCCAAAAAGGGTAATAGGCCCTAATTAAGAGAGAGAACATGATAAAAAAATTATTATTAATAGTGATTGCCGCCGCTGCTATTGGCGCGTTCTTTCATTTTAATTTACACCAGTTACTAACACTTGATGGCTTAAAAGGGTCAATGGATCAATTTGATCAGTACAAAGCACAGTCGCCGCTGCTTGTTATTGGCGGCTTCTTTTTACTTTATGTGGTAGTAACGGCTCTCTCTTTACCGGGTGCGGCTATATTGACACTGGCCGCAGGTGCCTTATTTGGCTTAGTTGAAGGCTTATTGGTTGCCTCGTTTGCCTCTACGGTAGGTGCTACGCTTGCCTTTTTAGTATCGCGTTACTTACTGCGCGATACAATTAAACAACGTTTTCCTGAGCGCTTAGACGCTATTGACGCAGGCGTTGAAAAAGAAGGTGGGTTTTACTTATTTACCCTTCGTTTAGTACCCGTATTCCCGTTCTTTTTAATTAACTTACTAATGGGTGTTACTGCAATTAAATCGTGGACCTTCTACTGGGTAAGTCAGGTAGGTATGCTCGCGGGTACTTTTGTATTTGTAAACGCGGGTACGCAACTTGCGCAAATTGAGAGCTTATCTGGCATTTTATCGCTCGATCTTATTTTATCGTTCGCTTTATTGGGTGTGTTCCCTTTTATTGCTAAAGGAATCCTAAACGTGTTTAAAAAACGTCGCGTATACAAAAATTATACTAAACCTAAAAAGTTTGACCGTAACATGATTGTTATTGGCGCAGGTGCTGGCGGTTTAGTGACAAGCTATATTGCAGCAGCGGTTAAAGCCAAAGTAACGCTAATTGAAGCCGGCGAAATGGGCGGCGATTGTTTAAACTACGGGTGTGTGCCAAGTAAAGCCGTTATTAAAAGTGCTAAAATTGCCGAGCAAATTCGCCACGGTGAACACTACGGCTTAGAAAACGCCACACCGCAGTTTTCGTTTAAAAAAGTAATGGCACGTGTACACAAAGTAATTGCCGACATAGCACCACATGATAGCGTTGAACGATACACAAACCTTGGTGTAGATGTGGTTAAAGGCTACGGTAAATTATTAGACCCGTGGACTGTAGAAATTAAGCTTAACGATGGCGGCACACAAACATTAACAGCCCGTACTATTGTTATTGCCACTGGCGCACGCCCATTTGTACCGCCATTACCGGGTATTGAAGAAACAGGCTATGTAACAAGCGATACGTTATGGACTAAGTTTGCTGAGCTTGAAGAAGCCCCTAAAAAGCTTGTTGTACTTGGCGGTGGTCCAATTGGGTGCGAACTTGCACAAAGTTTTGCTCGTTTAGGATCAAGCGTTACGCAAATTGAGATGAGCGAACGCATCATGATCAAAGAAGACCTAGAGGTGTCTAAATTTGCTCACGAAGCGCTAACAGAAAGCGGCGTAAACATTTTAACCTCGCATCAAGCACTGCGCTGTGAAGCGCGCGACGGTAAAAAATTCATTGTGGTAAAACATAACGATACCGAAATCGATATTGAATACGATGAGCTACTATGTGCTGTGGGCCGAAGCGCTCGCCTTAAAGGTTACGGCCTTGAAGAACTCGGTATTGAAACTAATCGTACTGTAGTCACTAACGAATACCTTGAAACGCTTTACCCTAACATTTTTGCCGCTGGCGATATTGTAGGTCCGTATCAGTTTACGCACGTAGCCGCTCATCAGGGCTGGTACGCCGCAGTAAATGGCTTATTTGGTAATCTTAAAAAGTTTAAAGTAGATTACCGTGTTATTCCGTGGACTACGTTTATTGACCCAGAAGTAGCACGTGTTGGCTTAAACGAGCAAGACGCTATTGATAAAGGCATAGACTATGAAATCACTCGCTTTGAATTTGAAGAGCTAGACCGCGCCATTACCGACAGCGCCACCAAAGGCTTTATTAAAGTAATTACACCAAAGGGCAAAGACAAAATACTCGGTGTTACAGTGGTATCTGAGCACGCTGGCGATTTAATAGCTGAGTTTGTACTAGCAATGAAACACGGTTTAGGCCTTAACAAAATACTAGGCACTATTCACAGCTACCCCACGTGGGCTGAAGGTAACAAGTACGCAGCAGGCGAGTGGAAACGCGCTCACGCACCTGAAAAAGTACTTAACATGCTTGAAAAATACCACACATGGCGCAGAGGCTAATATGTTTAAAACACCTTTAAAAGCGCTATTGTTAGGGTCTGCTTTGCTTGCAACATCGTTTGCAAGCAAAGCTCAAAATATGCACGAGGGCTGGAATACATTATTAAACAACCATGTTGTGGCTATAAACCATGGCCACAGCACTGAGGTTGATTACGCAGCAATAAAAGCTAAGCACAGCGAGCTTAAAACCTATTTAGATTCGCTATCGGCTGTTACGCAAAATGAGTTTGATAAATGGGAAAAACCTAAGCAGCTGGCGTTTTTAATTAACGCATATAACGCCTTTACTGTTGAGCTTATATTAACAAAATACCCAGATCTTAAGTCAATTAAAGATTTAGGCAGCTTTTTTAGCTCACCATGGAGCAAAGAGTTTGTACCATTACTTGGTAAAACTCGCAGCCTTGATGATATAGAACATGGTTTAATACGTGGCAGTGGTAAATACAACGACCCACGTATTCACTTTGCTGTAAATTGCGCAAGTATTGGCTGCCCAGCACTACGTGAAGAAGCCTACACAGCCACTGATTTAGAAAGCCAATTGCAAGCGCAAACGGTACGTTTTTTATCAGACATGACCCGCAATATAGCGCAAGATAACACGCTAAGTGTGTCTTCAATATTTAAGTGGTACGGCGATGATTTTGAACAAGGCTTTAAAGGTGCGAATACGCTGCAACAGTTTTTTATGCAATACCCTAAAGCACTAAAACTGATACCCGCTCAGCAAAAAGCGCTTAAAAATAACGACATGAAAGTTAAATTTTTAGACTACAACTGGGATTTAAATGCTCGCCAATAAATTTTGGCAAACATTATCGCGATACAGCTTTTGCTGTGTCGCGTTTTGCATTTGCCTTGTTATTAGCTTTAAAAGCCTAGCAAGTACACAATTACAAAGCCGTTGGCAGCAAGTTGAAAGCTTAGGCAAAGACCAAAGCGTATATTTTTATGCATGGGGTGGAGATGCGCAAATAAATGCGTATATTCAATGGGCCGCACAGCAAGTAAAAACCAAATACAACATTAACTTAGTACACGTTAAACTAAGTGATACCAGCGAAGCGGTAAGCCGCGTACTTGCCGAAAAAGCAGCAAACAATAACGATAAAGGCAGCGTAGATTTAATTTGGATAAACGGTGCTAACTTTGCCACCATGAGCGAGCACTCATTATTACTTAAACAATGGGCTAATAAGCTGCCTAATTTTAGCTACACCGACCCTGACAATAACCCCGCTGTTAATTTTGATTTTGGAATACCCACCAACGGGATGGAAGCACCTTGGGGCCAAGCTTCACTCACCTTTTACTACGACAGTTTAGCAATTGACGGCACTGCAAATAACACACTACCAACAACTCTTAACCAATTACTTAGCTGGAGCGCACAAAACCCAGGGCGATTTAGCTACCCCAAACCGCCTGACTTTTTAGGCATGAGCTTTTTAAAATACGCGCTTGTTATGCTACATCAACAAAGTGATGATACACTTAAAGCGCAGTTAAATCAGCCTGCTACTGCACAAAACACAGCCCAAGTATTAAACCCATTATGGGACTTTTTAAATAAACTGCACCCAACACTTTGGCGCGATGGCAGCCATTTTATGCAAAGTGGTGCACAAATGCGCCGTTTAGTAGGCGACACCGAGCTAAGCATAGCGTTTACGTTTTCAGCACCAGAAGTGCCCGCCGCCGTTAAACGTTATGATTTACCTAAAAGTATTCGCAGTTATGCAATGCAAGATGGCAGTTTAAGTAACACCCACTTTGTAGCCATACCTTATAATGCAAGCCACCAGCAAAGTGCGCAGTTAGTGGCTAATTTTTTATTAAGCCCAGAGGCGCAAGCTCAAAAACAAAAAGCGCCTATATGGGGCGATAAAAGTGTACTTATTCAGTCAACGCTAACACCACAGCAACAAGCCTTATTTAAAACAACTCAGCCGCATCCAAGCGCGCTGCCTTTGAATAGTATTAAACGCACGCTAAGTGAGCCACACCCAAGCTGGGTAAACGCTATTATGCAAGGTTGGCAAACACGTTTTGGAATAAGCCAATGAGTGTTGTTTCAAATAAGTTAGCAGCAAGCCCAACGCTTAAACCACATAAAAGCGCCGATATGTTCAGTAAATTAGTTAAATTAAGTCCACGCTTTTTACTGGCATTACTAATTTTGCCGGTAATAGGCGGCCTAATTAGCGTGCTACTCCCCGCTTTTGGCTATGCGCCAGTACTTGAGCAAACAACACTAGGCCTACATGGCTTTACTATGCTTATGCAAACACCCGGCCTAACACACATGGTTATGCTAAGTGTTGGCACCGGATTAATAAGTACCTTGCTTGCCTTTATCATTACGTTAATGATTTTAGCGGCATTTTTTAATAGCCCGTGGCTTAACCGTATTCAGCGTTTACTGAGCCCAATACTGGTAATTCCCCACGCAGCAGCTGCTATTGCGGTTGGTTTTTTAATTGCTCCTTCGGGCATGATCTCGCGTTTAGTATCGCCTTGGTTTAGTGGGTGGGAACTTGCGCCTAACGGCATGTTTCCGCATGACGCGTTTGGTATTAGTATAATTTTAGGCTTAACCCTTAAAGAGCTGCCTTTTTTACTGTTAATGGCGCTAGGTGTGCTTGCCCAACCTGAGCTTGGCAAAAAACTGCGCCAACAACATAAAGTAGCGCTTAATTTAGGCTACTGCCCTATGACTGCTTTTTTTAAAGTGGTACTACCAAGCCTTTACCCATTACTGCGCCTACCCATTTTAGCCGTATTGGCTTATGCCAGTGCAAGTGTAGAAATGCCACTTATTTTGGGTCCAAATACACCACCCACATTGGCTGTAGCTATTATGCACTGGTTTAACGATGTAGATTTAAACCTGCGTATTAAAGCCTCTGCGGGGGCGTTATTGCAGCTTGTACTTACTGGCGGTTTGCTAGCGCTTTGGCTTGGCGGCGAAAAAGTGATAAAAGCATTATTTAGTGACTTACTCACCAATGGCGAGCGAGAATATGGCGGCGTTTATTGGCAAAAAATAACAACCGTATTAACAGTATTTGTGATTGGCTTTATTTTGCTCTCGTTAATTGGCTTAATTATGTGGTCGGTTGCCGGATTTTGGCGTTTTCCGTCGGCTTTGCCCGAGCAGCTCACGCTACTTCACTTTAAAAGTGCGCTAATGCAAATGCAAAGCCCGCTTTTTAATACCCTTGCTATAGGGCTAATTACTTCGTTATTTGCCATTATTATTACCCTTTTGTGCTTAGAGTCAGAGCAATTAAGTGCAAAACCCATGTCGCGCTTTACCAGCTTAATTATTTATTTACCGTTGCTTGTACCAAGTGTTGCGTTTTTATTTGGCCTAGTGTGGCTGCAACAACTAGTAAATAACCAAGCCGCGTTTTTTAATGTGGTATTTACCCATTTATTGTTTGTACTGCCGTATGTGTTTTTATCGCTTGCGAGCAGTTATAGGCGATTAGACCCTCGCTTTGCTCATGTAGCAGCAAGCCTTGGCGCAACACCCTGCAAAGTGTTTTTACAAGTAAAATTACCCCAGTTATTTGCCCCTATTTTAATTGCGGCCGCACTTGGTTTGGCCATTAGTTTTGGCCAATATTTACCGACTCTTTTAGCCGGTGGCGGGCGCATTGCAACAATTACAACCGAAGCGGTTACCCTTGCAAATGGCGCAAGTAGGCGCACCAGTGCAGTGTATGCCATTATGCAAATGGCATTACCACTCATTGGCTTTATACTGGCGTGGGTTTTACCTAAGTACTTTTTTAAAAGCGCACATCGCTAACCCATAAATTAAAAGGTTTTTAATGCAGTCATCTTTAGAGATTAAAAATTGTGAGCTTTATCGTCAACACGAGCAATTACTAAGCTTAAACGAGCAGGTAAAAGGCGGCGAAATACTTACTATTATGGGGCCATCAGGCAGTGGTAAATCAAGTTTATTAAATTGGCTTACCGGCACATTACCCAGTGGTTTTAGAGCAAATGGCGAAGTGTGGCTTAACGGCGAAAATATTAATAACTTACCCGCACATTTACGCCACATAGGCGTGCTTTATCAAGATGCGTTATTATTTTCGCATTTGTCGGTAAGCGGTAACATTGCCTTTGCCATGCCTAAAGGCAATAAAAAACAGCGCCTTGAAAAAATAGAGCACGCCCTTGAACAAGTTGGATTAAAAGGCATGGCTAATCGCCACCCCGACAACCTCTCTGGGGGGCAACAAGCCCGCGTTGCTTTATTGCGTATGCTATTAAGCGAGCCAAAAGCGATTTTACTTGATGAGCCCTTTAGCAAGCTCGACACCCAATTAAGAGTAGATACCCGCGAGCTGGTATTTAGCCAAATACGTGAGCATAAACTGCCCGCTATTATGGTCACCCACGATCATAGCGATGCAGAAGCCGCAAACGGCAAACTGATCACCTTAAATTTAGCCAAATAAATACACGCACAAAAAGCACAAGGCACTAAGCATGTTAGACAAATACATAACCCCGGTAATAAAGCCACTGTTAACCCCTGTTGTGGCGTTAATGCACAAGCGTGGTATAACGCCCGACCAACTCACTGTGGTTGGTTTTTTAATAGGGCTATTAGCTGTACCATTAATTGCGTTTGAAATGTGGTACGCAGCGTTAACAGCTATTGCTTTAAATCGTATTTTAGATGGGCTAGATGGCGCATTGGCACGCCATGCAAATTTAAGTTCAAGCGCTGGCGGTTTTTTAGATATTACCCTCGATTTTTTATTTTACGCGGCAATTCCGCTAGGTTTTATTTTGGCAAACCCCGAGCAAAACGCCATTGCAGGTAGCATATTACTGGCCACCTTTATAGGCACAGGGTCAAGCTTTTTAGCCTTCGCCATAGCCGCTGAAAAATTTAAGCTCGAAAAACCTCAATTCAAATACAAAAGCTTTTACTATTTAAATGGTTTAACCGAAGGCACAGAAACCATAGCGCTGTTTATTGCCTTTTGTATTTGGCCGCAGCACTTTGCCATAATGGCGAGTATTTTTGCCACTGCGTGCGCTATTACTATTTTTACACGTATACATGGTGGTTATAACACGCTTAAACGCCAAGAAGCCGATGAGGTTAAACAAGCCAATGAGTAATGAAATTTGGTGGCGATTAGGGTTCTTTTTTAGCATTTTGGCTATTATGATGCTGCTAGAATCGCGTATGCCTGCCCGTAAATCGCCGATAAAAAGTACCACCCGGTGGTTGGCTAATTTTGGACTGGTGTTTGCTTCATCATTAATTGCGCGCTTAAGTGTGCCAATAGGTTTAACTGCCGTAGCGCTTTATAATCAAGAGCACGGTATCGGTTTATTTAATCAAATAGCCACACCAAGTAGTGTTGCTATTATTTTAAGCATATTACTACTTGATATACTTATTTATTGGCAGCACCGGCTGTTTCATCAAGTGCCTATTTTGTGGCGCTTGCACCGTGTGCACCACGCCGATGCCCATGTAGATACCAGCACAGGTTTGCGTTTTCACCCTATCGAAATTGTACTCAGCATAGTTATAAAATTGATTGCCGTTACCGCTTTAGGGGTACCCGCTATTGCAGTATTAATATTTGAAATAGCACTTAATGGATTAGCTCTGTTTAACCATGCGAATATTCGCTTGCCAAATGCAATAGAAAAGCCACTTCGGCTCATATTAATGACCCAAATACTGCACCGTATTCACCATAGCCAACGCGTGAACGAAACCAATTCAAACTATGGATTTAGCGTTATTTGGTGGGATAAACTGTTTGGTAGTTACAAAAATGAAGCGCAAAAAACCGATAACGACATAGATATAGGCTTAAAAGAATACCCAAGCCAAAAACAAAATGCGTCTCTTTGGGCATTGTTAATCATGCCATTTAAAAATAAGTAACAACTATTCTTTTAAAAAATAAAATCATTAAACAAAATTATGCAGTTTAATGATTTTAGAACTACTATTTATTCGTTAAACAGTAAATTAATTGTAAATAATTTAGACAAATATGTTGACCAAATCACAACTGGACAATACTATTTGTAAGCGCTTACAATTACACACGCAAATGTAAGCGCTTACAGAAAGTATAAAAGCTATAAAATCAACTAAACTTAAACACATATTCTGACAATTATCAGTTGAACGGGGTTCAGTTATGAACATTGAAACAACACGCATTACACGCCTTCTGGCAGCTATTTCATTAGCGTCTTTGGCCGGCTGTGGTGGTGACGCTGCAACAACAAACACAAATACAGAAGTCGTTAATTCTTCAGAGCCAGTCTCAGACTGGCGCATGGTATGGAATGACGAATTTGACGGCACTAGCATTGATACAAACAAATGGAACTTTGAATTAAACTGTGTTGGTGGTGGTAACAACGAAAAGCAATGTTATACCGATAACGAAGAAAATGCCTTTATCAAAGACGGCATGCTGAACATAGTCGCACTCCCTGCAGAAGAAGGCGCAGCTAAACCTTACACATCAGCCCGCTTAAATACCCGTTACAACGCAGACTTTACATACGGCCGCTTTGAAATGCGCGCAAAATTACCGTCTGGTCAGGGTAGCTGGCCTGCATTTTGGATGATGCCAACTGATGAAGAGTATGGCACTTGGCCACGTTCTGGTGAAATTGATATTTTAGAAGCTGTAAATCTAAAAGTAGCCGCTGAAGATGGCACTATTGAATCTTACGTGCACGGTACTCTTCATTACGGTCGTGAGTGGCCAAATAACGCTAGCTCAGGTAAGGCTTATTTGTTACCTGAAGATATGAACCCAGCTGATGATTTTCATACTTACGCTATTGAGTGGCAAGAAGGTGAAATCCGCTGGTATGTAGATGATTACCTTTACGCTACACAACGTCGTTCTGAAGTTCGTTACAATTCAAAAGACGAAGCTGTTGGCCTTAAGCACAAAGGCTGGTTTGCGGAATACTTTGAACAAGGAAGCGGCGAACTTACAACACATTGGGATAACGCCCCTTTCGATAAAGATTTCTACCTTATATTAAACCATGCAGTGGGTGGAGATTGGCCTGAAAACGTTAACAACCTAGGTATTGATGCAGACGCATTTGCACAAGGCCAAAGCTTTGAAATTGATTACGTTCGAGTATACGAATGTGCATCAGACCCAAGCACAGGCAAAGGCTGTGAAACAGTTCGCCCAGGTTACGACAGCCTAGACGACGCACTTGTAGAAGGTGCAGCACCTGTACCTACTCCACCAAGCGACGGCGTAGCCCGAAACCTTGATGTATTTAACGGTAGCCTAGACGCTAACTGGATTGCATGGGATTGTTGTGGCGGCACTGTACCAGAGATTATTACTGATGCAGACAAAGGTGACGCAGTTAAATTTAATATAAACGATAACAACGGAACTGTGCTTGGCTTCTCTACGCGCGGCGGTCACTTTCCAGACGACTTTACAGGAACATCGTCTCCATTTGATGCATCTCCATTACTTGAAGTAAACGGCCGTTTAACGTTTGACATGAAAGTGGTAACGCCTCCAACGTCGGATACTACATGGATACTTAAAGCAGAAGCAGGTGACGGTGGCCCAAATACAGGCGACGTACCATTAAGTGAAAGCAATGAAGGTGTAACACCTGTAACTGGTCAATGGCAAACATATACCTTCCCATTATCACTACTTCAAGAAAAAGGCTTAGATTTAAGCGCAATTGATGTGCTTATGGTATTCCCGGCATGGCAAACAGGTGAAGGTGCTGAGTACCTTATTACTAATGTAGCAATTGAAGGTGACTTGGGTGCTTCTCCTGAGGTTGTATTATTCGACAACGGACAAAGTTTAGATTGGCCAATGTGGGATTGCTGTGGTGGTTCAACACCAGTTGAAGCATTAGACGACGAAGAACACGGTTTAACTGCAGAGTTTAGCATTGGTGAAGCACCTACAGTAATGGGCTTTAACACACGCACTTCTGCAGGCGGAAGCGGCACACCATTCGATGCGACTAGTATTTTAGAAAATGGCGTTCTGCAGTTTGAACTAAAAGTAATGTCAAACCCTAACAACCCTGACTCAACTTGGTTAATGAAAATTGAATCTAATGAGGGTGACTCAGCGGTAGAGCTTCCGTTAACAGACGCAGGTGACGCGCCAGTTGCAGGTGAATGGAAAACTTACACTTACACCTTAGCCGACCTAGCAGGTGCAGGTTTAGATGTTAGCGCGATAGATGTTGTTATGATTTTCCCAGCATGGGGAACCGGTGAAGGCGCAGTTTACCGTGTAGATAACGCTAAAATTTATGACCCAAGTGCAGCATCTACTGCAGGAAGTGAAATTACAATATTCCAAGATACTGCTGCAGAGCAATGGAGCATATGGGATTGTTGTGGTGGTTCAACACCTACTGAGGAAACAGACGATAGCGATCACGGTACCGTTGCTGAATTTGTAATTGGCTCAGCGCCAACTGTTATGGGCTTTTTAGCCGATGAAGGTGTTTCTTTTGATGCCTCGTCTATCCTTGCAAATGGGGTTGTACAATTTGAAATGAAAATGGTAACTCCACCTAACGCAACAGACGCTCAATGGTTATTTAAAATTGAATCAACTGGCGCTGCGTCTGCAGTGGAGCTTCCTCTTGCAGAAAGTGTTGAAGGTCAAGTACCGGTTATTGGTCAATGGCAAACGTACACATTTACATTGCAATCACTTTTTGACGCCGGTTTAGACATCAGTGATATCAACGTGTTAATGGTTTTCCCAGCATGGAGTACGGGTGAAGGCGCGGTTTATCGTATCGATAACGTAATTATCGCAAACCCGTAGAACAACCATTGAATGGTAGGTGCCTTTAAATAGGCACCCACTAACTGTAATAAATTTAGAAAAGCAGAGCAATTATGAACACATTCACTTTTAAAAAGAGCCAGTTAGCAGCTTCTGTGTCACTTATCATCGCTGCAAGTACATTTAATTTAGCCTATGCAGCAGAAGAAAATACTGCTGAACCTGAACTAGAAATCATTGAAGTAAAAGGTATTCGCGGATCATTAATCCGTTCAATGGATGTAAAACGAGATGCTTCTGGTGTAGTTGACGCCATCTCAGCTGAAGAAATGGGTAAGTTCCCAGATACAAACTTAGCAGAATCATTACAACGAATTACTGGCGTATCTGTCAGCCGATCAAACGGTGAAGGTAGCCAAATTACTGTTCGTGGTTTTGGTCCATCGTTTAACTTGGTAACACTTAATGGTCGCCAAATGGCGGGAACAGGTTTTACACGCTCATTTAACTTTGAAAACTTATCATCAGAAGGTGTAAGTTCACTTGAAGTAATGAAAACTGCACGCGCTGATTCACCAACCGGTGGATTGGGTGCAACTGTAAATATTGTTACCGCAAAACCATTACAAAAGCCTGGTGAGCGCTTTTCTTTTATGGCTAAAGGTATTCACGATACATCTGTAGAAGAAGGCGATAAAGTAACACCTGAAATTGCAGGTATCTACAGTAATACCTTTGATGACGAGCGTTTTGGTGTGTCGGCTAACTTTTCATATCATCGTCGTGATTTTCAACGACAAGCAGCAAATGTTCGCTCTTGGTTAGTTAATCCAAATCTCTCGGTTGATGCAGCTAATATTATTGATAACCGCCCAATGGATGCTGAAGGTAACCCGGCTAAACAATTCTTTGACCCAAACGCTGGGGAAAATGGTGAATTTGTTTCAGCCGCTTTCTTTCCGCAAGAAGTTAGTTTTGCAAAAGATGACATTCAACGTGAGCGCTTAAATGCGCAAGCAACATTTCAGTTTGCACCAACAGATAACCTAACTTTTACGCTTGATCATACGATTTCACAAGCAACGACCGGGAATAACTCATTGTCTTGGGGTATTTGGAACGGATCGTTTGGTGGTAATGCCAATGCTTATGAACTTGATGAAAATGGTACAGCTGTTTATTACAACTCTGCAGGTGACGATGCATCCTTTACTGCATTTCGTGAAACATCAGAAGTAGATTCAAAAGCAACAGGTATTAACGTTGAGTGGTTAGCAACCGAAAACCTGAGCTTTAACTTTGATGCTCACACATCTAAAACAACGACCGATAATGGTAAAGATCCTGGCTTAGGCGCTAACGCACGAATCATTTTAGGCTCGGCAGACATTTCAACTAAAGAGTACTCTTTCCGTGAAGGTGACGTACCTGGTTTTAATGTAAATTGGAATAACGGCACGCAAGAAGTTGACCCAAACCAAATTGGCTCTAACTTTAGTATATTTACAAGAACACCCGGTGAATCAGAAGTATCTCAAGTACAACTAGACGGTAAACTATTTACTTACACTGACATTGGCTTAGAAACAGTAAAGTTTGGTGCTGCATACACTAAGCAAACACTTAGTGGCTGGGGTGGCTCTAATAATGCCAATGCACCAGGCTTTAATAACGGTACATTTGCTGAGATATTCCCAGATAGTATGTTCGAGCGAGTTGATTTAAGTGGCTTTCTTGACGAGTTTTCATTTGGTCCTAACGGTGTAGCGCCAGGCTATGCTTACACTTATGATCTTGATGAAGCATTTGCTCGCCAAAGCGCTTTTTTAACTGAAGACGTAATAGGCAGTGATGTTTACCAAATAGGCACCTTTGATGGCTTCCCAACCAACAAAGTAGAAGAAGAAACAATCAGTGTTTACCTGTCTACAAATTGGGTGTTTAACGTTAGCGACTACGATGTTTTTGTAAATTTAGGCCTTCGCTACGAAGAAACTGACATCGTAAGCCCAGCTAAAAGCCGTGTTGCTCAGCAAGTATATTGGGCAGGTGGTTCTGAGTGGCTAACTGAATTTGCCAGTGGCGGCGAATTAGTTGAGGTTGATTACAAAGGTAATTACGATCTTCTTCTACCTATGATAGATGTAAAAGTCGACCTTTCTGATAACTTAGTGTCACGTGTATCTTGGGGCCAAACAATCACACGCCCTACCCTTGGCGACATGCTTGGCAACTTAAGCTTAACACCGTCACCTAAGTTAAATTCAAGAAGCGGTAGCCGTGGTAACCCAAATTTACAACCGTTTAAATCAACAAACTTCGATCTTAGCCTTGAATATTACTACAATGAAGGTAGCTACGCTGCAGTGGGTATGTTCTGGAAAGATGTAGATAATTGGATTGATAACACGCAAGTAACAACCACGTTTGAAGGCCTGCATGATGTTTATTTAGGTCAACGCTGGAATAATGCAGTAACCGCAATTGAAGGACGTGGCGAGCAGGCAACTGACTCTGCTATCTATAATGAGATTGTGGCAAATGGCGTAGGAATTGGCGAAAACAACCGTGTACTTCCTGACTCAGCAACTGATCCATTAATAGAGTGGACAATCAACTCACCAGAAAACGTAGGTTCTCGTAAAGTAAATGGTGTTGAGTTTGCGATACAGCACTTATTCGGCGAGTCAGGTTTTGGCGCTGGTTTTAATGCCACTATTGTTGACGGTGATGTAGAGTACGACAACTATTACCTTGCATCTCAAGCTGTATTAGCTGGTCTGAGTGATTCTGCCAATCTACAAGGTTTTTACGAAAAAGATGGCTTATCAGTTAAAATTACTGGTGCATGGCGTGATGAATACCTAATTGCGCAAGGCCTACCAGATTCGGGTGCTACGGCTCCTCCACAATATGCAGAAGAATATTTACAGTGGGACATTAGCGTTAACTACGAAGTGAATGAAAGCACTACCGTATTCTTTGAAGGCGTTAATTTAACAAACGAGACAGAGCGTTCGTTCAGTCGTTTTGAAAGCCAGTTCTTAAGTGCTGCACAATACGGACCGCGTTATGCATTTGGTTTTAGATACTCAATGGGTAACTAAACTTAAATAAATACCAAATAAAAACCGATCTAAAGTGGAGTGACCCCCAATAGTTGGACAATCCAATGCCTGGGGGTCTTTTTATTTTTAAGCTATGGGATGCGCTTAATCTGCTCTAATAGTATATTCGTTGTCCAATCAACGCCGTTATACACAATATCTGGCTTGTAAAAATCACCTGCCCCTCGCGCTCTATTTACATATACTTTATTTGGCACTACAACTTTACCTAAGCCTGAAGGTAAATCGGCTAAACGTACCTCCATATACATCGAGTCAGCGCTACTGGGTGCACCAAACAACGTGGTATTTTCAAAAAGCTTAAACTTATCAAGCGCATCTAAACAAGCACTAGCGCATTGCGGCGGCACTATAACAAACACCTTGGTTTTAAAGTCACTCACTAACGGCTCTTCTGGTAGGATATTTAGCGTATTAGTCTCTCGTTCTAAATAAAATGAATCACCACTTTTAAGTGATAAAGCCATGCCCGCAGCTACAGCTTTAAATATTTCGGGTTGCTCTTTTATTATGTCCAATAGAGACATTGCATGATACCAAACAGACTGATGCAAATTTAACCTAAAGGTCAACAGACCCTAATCATTTAATGCTTGAGTAAATGAATCCATTCATCAGGGTTTGCTATAATAAAATCATAAGTATCTTCATTTTCTAATGTGATTGTTATTGCATCGCTTGTTAGTGGTAAAATGCCAGCACCTGTACCTACTGACTTTTCAATTTTTACGATTGCGCTGCGTGTCAAAGTATAAGGTCCTAAACCAGCACTTTCATTGTATGGCTCAAAACGAACCTCACCTTGCGTTACATAAAGTTTACCATCGGCTTTTACCACACCACTTTGGTACGTAGCAGTAGATGATTTGAGTATTTTATTGTTCATCCGGCTTTCCTGCTGATTGATAAATTTACTTTTATAAAATGTATTCACTTTAATAAGTTATATAGTTTTTTGTTTTGAGGCAATTAATTTGTACCTAAAAAGTCAAATTCAATTAGTACTGCGAATCTCTAGCAAAGTATTAATTAATCTTGGTACAAACCTTGATACCTAATTAATAACAAAACGACTTACAGGTACGGGTTATGGCGAAATTTTTTGGAATTTATTGTGCATCTGGGCTAACTCAACATCATGATTTTATTATTAATAAATTTAAAGCCGAAGATGCTAAAGTAAACAGTGGCACAATAAACGAAGTACATGAACAGGCTCTTTACTTAGCTAGTTTAGATTATGAAACCTTTGGCCCACATGCTTTTTTGCAAACAGATTCGCATATTGCAACACTGGTTGGTCACCCACTTTTAAGCGCGAACCGAAATAATGATTTAAACACCCTAAACTCACATTATACCAATGCAATGCTTACAGAATGTGAAGGTGTTTTTTGTATGGCACGGTATAACAAGGTTACGAATGTATTAAACTTAGTTACCGATTCCCTTGGGGTTCGCCCTTTTTACTATATGTATTATGAAGGTGCTTTTATTTTTAGTACCCAATATAGCTTACTCAAAAACTTAGGGTTACCACTTACCTGTAATTACGAAGGAATGATGGAATATGCAACACTTGGGTATTACCTATTTGAGCATACCCATTACAACGAAATTTCGTGTATTCGCCCAGGAACTCGCCTAGAAGCATCATCTAACGGGGTTACTAAAACACAGTATTTTGACTGGAGCAGCCTTACTAAAAATAATGATAATTACGAAAAAACACTGCATAGCTTAAAGCAAGACCTATCTAACAATGTAAACAAATATATTGATAACGATAATCACGTGCTCACTACGCTATCGGGTGGATTAGACTCAAGGTTGATTGCGTGTTTACTTAAAAGACAAAATGTAAACATCACCGCCCTTAATTTTTCACAGCACCAAACACAAGACTTATACTGCGCAACAGCGTTCGCAAAAAGCCAGAAAATTGAGCTTGATGTTATTCGTGTTAACGATACGCAGGCAAAAACAATTGAAGACAGACTAGGCGAGCATTGGTTAAACGGCAAACATCCAGACCACCCTAAAGTAACACGTCCTCGTTTAGCATGGTCTGGCAATGGTGGAAGTGTTGGGCTGGGTGTTATTTACTACTCAGATGAAGTTTACGAAGCGGCTTTAACACAAGAACCTGAGCACCTTGCTGACGCTTATTTATCGCAACAATTTGCTTATATCCCCAAATCAATAATCCATAACGCTGATAAAATGCAAGCCAGACTAAAAGCTAATATCGTAACGTCATTAAAAGAGTTTGGAGATATTCCTCTTGAAAAAGCTTACTATCTGTTTTTATTACTTAACGATCAGCATCACCATTTAGCCATTCCATTCGATAAAGTGGACGAGTATCAAATGGATTTTTGCCTGCCCTTTTATTCCTGGAAAGTACTTCGACATGTTTTGTCGCAACCAACGTCACAAGTAAGAAAGCATCGCTTTTATCATGATTTTTTACGCTATGCATTCCCCGAAGCCCTAGATTCGCCTTGGCAAGCATATCCTGGCCATGTTCCATGTTTATTACCAAAAGAAGGTATTGATCAATGGCAAATTAAACGCCCCAAGCAGTTTAAACCCACTAAGGTGTACCAAATTTTCAGTCAGTTAATGACAAGCCAACATAAGCAGTTAGTTAACCTAGCCTCGTTTAGTGCGGTTGCGTTACTACATGCTTCTGGCATTAAAAGCTATAACGATAAGCTAAAGGTTATTGAAAATATGCTTAAGTGGTAACATTAAAACACCTTGCTGTAGGCCTCTACTCAAGGTGTTTTAAGCAAGCTGTTTTTATTTAGTTGGTGGGAACCATACGCTAACAATTTTGCCATTACGCACTTCATACACCGTAACGGCAAACATATCATCTCTACCGTCACCAAGCCTAATTAACCGCTCATAATCAACAACCACAGGCCCATTCACAATTCGATTTTCAAGAATCACTTTAAATGATTTTGGCGCTGTTTTTAAAAACTGATACGCTTTGATTAAGCTTTCTTGCCCAATAATGTCAGGAGCGCCTTCTTGGCTATTTTTAATTTTTATATCGGCCGAGTGACAGCTTACAAATAGCGCTATATTTCGTGCGTTATAAGCCTCTAATTGCGCTTGCACTACTTGCTCAGGATTGGTACTTGCCGAGCACGCTAACGCATCACTCGCATAAAAAGGCTAAACTGCGCAAGCATTGAGACAACTTCCATAACAATAAACATCCTTGAAAATAAACTGGGCAGTAAGAAGTTAGTTGGGAAAATAACTAAAAAGATGACTACAAAAACTTAAAAAATACAACACTAGCAATAAGCAAATATAACCTAAAGCAGATTGCAAAATAGAATTAAGTAAAATTACTTAAATACAAAAAAAGGAGAGCATACGCTCTCCTTTTTCAAACGGTCAAGGCCTATTGACCTAAAAAGCGACCTTTAATTGTCCCTGTAACAACATTAGGTATCATACCTGGAGAGTTTCTATTAAATTGTATATAACAACCATTGCCCGCATCTGAACATACCTGACCTTGTATTCTAGAAACAGTGCTTCTACCGTCATAATCCGTAGTCTTTAGTTTGGCAATCAAATCTTTAATTTCTGAATGGACGTCCAATAATACAGGATCTAAACGCTCAATGTCTTGACTTACCTTTAAACCGTCAATGTTTATATTTTGCTGTTCAATTATTGCAACTAATTTATCTAATTTTTCTTGCGCACCTTCATGACCACGAATAGCAAGCGTTTTATGCATTTTAGCTGACTGATACAAACTAGCTTCAGTACCTATACCATGTTCATAAAAAACAGCTAACAGCTCATAAGCTGGCAAATAAGTTGACTCTTTTGCCTTAATTAGCAGATCGAATGCTAATTTGTCTGAATTTTTATTATTTTCAGCAAACAACTGTTTCGCCCTATCAACCAAAGCTGGCGGAAAACCTCTATCAACAACTCGGTTTAATAACTCATCAGCTCTTGCTACATTTTTATCAAAAATGTGCCCTGTTCTATACCAACGCGAAGCCTGATGGATAGCAAAAGGGTCTTTCCACTTAATAGCTCTTAACATAAACTTTCTGGCATATGCGTCGTCTTGGCTTACGCCTTCACCGTTTGCATAAGCAATGGCAAGTAAGCTAGCAGCTTCGCTACTACCGTTAATGGCAAAATTTCTGAGCTTTTTGAAATCCGATGTACATTCAGCAGTTTCACACAAAGGAAGTGCGTCTGTATCCTGGTCTGTATTTGCATAAGCCAAATTAGCTGATAAGGCCGACGCTATAATTAAAGGTAAAATTTTAGCTATTCTCATTGTTCTCTCCATGGTAATGATTTTGGTGTACCTGATTTAGATTACAACAGTTTGTTTAAAAATCAAGCTTATTATTACAAGAGCATACTGAAGTTATTTATAACCTAAAACCATAATATATAACAAAATTTCATCACATAGTTATAAATTAGTAACTTTTTTAACATTATTATCGGGTAAAAATAATTTAACCCGTTCATGTACTGGCGCCGCAAATATTATAAAAATACTTTTTTTGCATAGGTATAAATTAATTGCGTTACTAATCGTTTTTAATTTAAATACAGCAATCTCATAACTAAAAAAATTAACGATAAAACCCAAATTTTTTATTATGTTAAACAGCTCAATATGTTAATTTGTGTAATGTAGTTTTACGGCAAAGAGTAGTTAATGAGTAAACAAATTCGATGGACCCTAAAAAGTATTGCTAAAGAGTTAGGTGTGTCTAATGCAACGGTATCTAATGCATTTAATCGACCAGATCAGCTCTCAGAAAAACGCCGAGAAGCGATACTCAAAGCCTGCAAAGAGCTTGGTTACTTTGGCCCAAATAAAGCAGCGCAATCATTAAGAAACGGTACATTTAACATTGTCGCCTTGGTGCTGCCCGACAGCGTTGAATACATGGTATCAGACCCAGTTGCCAGCAGCTTTATGCGTGGCGTGACTTCTGTACTCGAAAAAAACAATATTAACGTTTTATTGTTCTCTGGTAGTAACAATAACCTCAATAGTGTTGTTGATTTTGTAGATGGCTTTATTTGCTACGGTCGTCCTCGTAACCACGCATTAGTAGAGCAACTTAAAACAACGCCAAAACATGTCGTCACAGTCGATTTTGACATTAATCGCAATGCGTCGGTTAACATTAATAACGAACAAGCTAGCTACGAAATTGCCAAGCATGTTTTGCACAATATAAACGATAAAGTCGCCATTCTAGGGCTAAGACTTCTCGATGAAAACGTATTATGCCGCGTTTATGAACATCACGAGTTTCAAACCGGAGAGTCAATTTCTCATCAGCGTTTACGTGGCTATCAACGTGCATTAGTTGAGGCAAATATCAGTGTTGCTGACGATCGTATTTGGAACATACCTGAAAGCAGTGAGCGCTTTGCTAATATAGCTGCAAAAGAAGTATTATCAGCTTCACCTCGCCCTAACGTTATTATCTGTATGAGTGATTTAATTGCACTCGCCACAATGCGAGAGGCAATCAAGCAAGGTATAAAAATTGGAAAAGACCTACGTATTGTTGGATTTGATGGGATTGATGAAGCAGCACGGTTCGTGCCTAGGTTAAGTACTATTCATCAAAACAGTGAAGAAAAAGGCGTAATTGCTGCAAACTTATTTATTTCTAAAGAAAACAAAATACAAGAAGTCAGCTACGAACTCGACATTGGTGCCAGCAGTTAATAAAAAAGCCAAGCTAACTAGCTTGGCTTTTTGTTAAGCAAAACTCTATTCTTACAATAAAGAATCTAAACTTATCGATGTTTCTTCATCACCATTTACTTGCGTTATAAGGGCGGTTCTTGCTTCAAAATCAACACTTAATGAAATAGATTGCTCACCAAGTTGCCATGTTAAACAACACATACTGCCTTCACCTTGCGCTGAAAACTCCCCAGAAAACGCTGGGTGTTCATTTCGGATTTTAATCAGTTCAATTAAACCTTTTACAACGGGCTTATCAAGTGATTTGCTTATTTTATCTGCATTTAAATATGGGCGGTTAATATCACGGCCAACATTTGTTTTAGCTAAAAGCTCCATGTCGTTTTCGCATGCAAATAAACCACCGTAGTAAACTTGTGGAACACCTGGTGCAAAAAACTGAATGGCGCGAGACAATAAATAATCAAAATCTTTAGCCCCCAATGCGTTGTAATAAGTACAGTTAACTTGGTACAAATCAACATTACTGGCTGCAGCCCCAGTTGCTTGTCGGCTTTCGTTATTACTGTTTGCATGCATTGTTTCAACAAGGTTATCAATTTGCTCAGCGTTTAATAAACCTGGTTTGTCGCCCATTGGCCCAGCATCAATAATACCAATGCCGTCATGTGTATCGAGTACAGTTAAACAGTTACGTGGTGATATTTTTAGCCACTTTAAAAGTGCATCAACGTCGTTATTAAACAAGCTATGTAAAATAAGCGGCGGCAGTGCAAAGTCATAAACCATGTTTACGCGTTTAGCCACTTCAACCTGAGTTTGATAATGGCTGTGTATTTCAGCAATTGTTTCCATACCTAATTCATTTGCTTGCTTAGATAAGTTATCTAAGTAACCAAACGTTTCATCTAGCATAAAACAGTTAGTGCCCGCTTGCTTAATAGCATAACCCGCTGCATCTAAGCGAATAATATTTACATTGTTAGCAGAGAACTTGGTGAGTACATTATTTAAATACGCAACGCCAGCCTCTACCTTTACATTAATGTCAATTTGGTTATCGGTAAACGTAGTCCAAAAATCGTACGTTTCGCCATCACCACATTTCATTGGTGTAAAACAACTACCAGGGCGAGGACGATAAATTGCTTTTTGCTCTGCGTCGCTCATGCCATTTGGAAATACGTCTTCTTTGGTTAAAAACAAATCCCAAAATTCAGAGGCTTTACCTTTAGCAAGCACATCCTGAAACTGAAAAGATTGCGCCGAAACATGGTTAACAATTAAGTCAGCCATTAAATCATGGTTGTTACCAAGCGCTTTGATGTCCTCCCAAGAACCTATTCTTGAATCTACTTCACTATGGTCTATTGGGTCAAAGCCAGCATCACTGCCGTCAATTGGGTTATAAAATGGCAACAAATGCACACCGCCAAATACGCCTTTTAAAGATCCATTTAAAAGTGTAGTGAGTGCATTAATGTCTTGGCCAGTGATTCGATCAGCATATGTGATCAATTGAACTTTGTTTTGCATCATTGTGTGATTACCATGTTGAATCTTAATCGATTAAGATATATCTTTAACTAGAGAGTGAGAATTTACAAGTAATTTTTAAAAATTTTACATACAAATATCGTTGCATGAATAATACTTCACTAAGTAACTAACTGACTTAGCGCGTATTAGTCTGCATTTAACGAGGATTAAATAAAATGACAAAACCACACACACAAGTAAGCAGCGATCCGTTGCGACAAATACGCTGGCTCACATACATGATGTTTTTTATGTTTGCCATGACCTCTGATGCAGTCGGCATGATCATCCCTGAGCTTATAAAAGACTTTGGCTTAAGTATGACCCAAGCCAGTGCCTTTCATTATGCGCCAATGGCTTTAATTGCTTTTAGTGGACTATTTTTAGGCTTTTTAGCCGACAGCCTTGGACGAAAGCAAACCATTATGCTGGGGTTACTCATTTTTTCTGCGAGTTGTTTTTTATTTGCAGTAAGTTCTAGTTTTAATTTTTTCTTGGTACTTCTTTGCTGTATTGGTTTGGCAATCGGTTTATTTAAAACAGGTGCATTAGCTTTATTGGGTGATATTTCACACAGTAACGAAGAACACACCAAAACAATGAACAAGGTAGAAGGCTTTTTTGGAATAGGTGCTATTGTTGGTCCTGCACTGGTAGGTGTTTTACTCGTTCAAAATGTTAGCTGGACATACCTTTACATTATTGCTGGTGTTATGTGTTTGATCCTTGCGCTTCTGGCGTGGCGCGCAGATTATCCGCCAGTTGTAAAAACAACCGAAAAACCCGCTTCACTTGCCACCACCATGAAAATGATTAAAAACCCTTATGCACTGGGCTTTTCAATGGCTATCGCACTATACGTTGCAACCGAAGTGGCTATTTATGTATGGATGCCAACACTATTACAAGATTACACTGGTTCATGGCCATTACTTGCAACCTACGCATTAACCATATTCTTTATACTTCGCGCGGCGGGTCGTTTTATAGCGGTATGGTTACTAAATCGCTTTAGCTGGCAAGGCGTAATGACCTACCTAAGCCTTGGCATAGCACTATGTTATGTAGGCACATTAATTGGCGGTGTAGATTGGGCTGTGGGATTGCTTCCACTTTCAGGTTTATTTATGTCAATGGTTTACCCTACTTTAAACTCTAAGGGCATTTCCTGTTTCCCTGTTCAACAACATGGTGCTGTAGCCGGCGTTATATTATTTTTTACCGCATTGTCAGCAGCATTAGCCCCACTTTTAATGGGCATGATCAGTGATTACTTTGGTCATGTGCGTTACGGTTTTTACTTAGCAACTGGTTTTGCAGTTATTCTATTTTTGGCTATGCTATTTAATTATTTACGTGACCCATCAGCATCAGCTTTAGAGCAAAATAACGTAGTTACTAATTAATTTGATAATTATTTAACAAAAAAATTACCCTATAAATCAATGGGTGAGTAAAAAAAGAGCAAATTAATAATAAAATAATTTGCATCTTGTAAAAATTTTGTTATTTTTACTTAATCGATTAAGTAAAAATAAATAACCATTTAGGTTCAACATAACGAGGCGTTCACATGACAACACACAACACTCCTTTATATTTAATCAGTGCATTAGCACTTGCAGTAAGCCAAGGCATTAATGCTCAAGAAGCAGAAACAACTCAGCCAGAAGCATCACAAAACAAAGGACTTGAAACAATCGTTGTAACCGGTGTTCCACGCCGTACAACAATTATGGCTTCAAGCGTATCTGTAAGCAGTGTTTCGCTTGAACAAGTTCAAGTTTCAACACCTCGCTCTACCGCTGAAGCATTTAGGATCATTCCGGGTATCCGTTCAGAATCTACTGGCGGTGAAGGTAATGCAAACATTGCAGTTCGTGGTCTACCGGTTGCATCAGGTGGCGCTAAATTTTTACAGTTACAAGAAGACGGTTTACCTGTACTGCAATACGGTGACATCGCTTTTGGTAATGCTGATATTTTTATGCGCCTTGACAACACGGTACAAACGGTTGAGTCAATTCGTGGTGGTTCAGCGTCTACAGCAGCAAGTAATGCACCGGGCGGTATCATCAACTTTATCTCTAAAAACGGCGAAAACGAATCGGGCAGCGTTGCAACCACTGTTGGCCTAGATTTTGACAGTGTACGTACTGATTTTGAATACGGTACTTATTTAACCGACAGCGTTCGCTTTCATGTAGGTGGCTTTGTACGCCAAGGTGAAGGCCCACGTGAAACAGGTTACACTTCAAATAAAGGTGGTCAAATAAAAGCTAATTTGACTAAAGATTTCGAAAACGGCTATGTGCGTCTTTACTACAAACACTTAGACGACAAAAGCGTTGGTTACCTTCCAATGCCAATGTACTCAAATGGTGATTCAGTTCCAGGGTTTGATTCTCAGTCAGATACACCGCATTCAGCCTTATTTACTAAAACAGTTCGCTTAAATGGTCAAAACCAAATTAGCAATGGTGACATTCGCGATGGTATGAACCCAAATGTTGATTCTATTGGCTTTGAAGCTGTATTTGACTTAGACAACGATTGGCGTATTGAAAACCGTTTTCGTAAATCGTCAGTTGGCGGAAACTTTAATTCTATTATTCCAGCTGAAGTAGGCGATGCATCGGCAATGGCTGCAAGCATTGGCGGAGCAGGCGCAACACTGAGCAATGCAAACACAGGTGACGCATTCAATGGCGATTTAGCTATGCGTATCCATACGTTTGACGTAACAATGAATGACTTTGACTCTATTGTTAACGACTTTAAACTAACAAAATCGTTTGACGATGACACAAGCCTTACGTTTGGTTACTACGCATCAACGCAAAACATAGCGATGTCGTGGTTGTGGAACTCTTACGTTATGGAGCTTAAAGGTGACAATGCCGCACTGTTAAATGTAACGGCTGCCGACGGCACTGAGTTTTCAGAAAATGGTTTATACGCATACGGCACGCCATTTTGGGGTAACTGTTGTCAGCGCGACTACGACACTGAATACGACACACGTGCACCCTATGTTGCTTTCTCAACTAAACTTGGTGACTTGAGTATCGATGCAAGTGCGCGTTACGACAGCGGTGAAGCACGCGGTAATTACGCAGGAGCAGTAACATCTACTGTTGATATGAACCGTGATGGTGTTATTTCAGTACCCGAGCAGAATGTTGTCGGTATTGATCATGCTAACTCAAGCCCAGTAAATTACGACTGGAGCTACTCGTCTTACTCAATTGGTGCCAACTACCAAATAGACCCTAGCCTTGCAACATTTGCGCGTATCAGTAAAGGCGGACGTGCAAACGCTGATCGTCTTTTATTTGGTAAAGTACGCTCAGATGGCTCAGTAGCTGATGAAGATGCAGTTGATGAAGTAAATCAATTTGAGTTTGGTGTTAAAAAACGTTTTGACTCACTATCGGTATTTGCAACAGCGTTCTACGCAGAAACTGAAGAGCAAAACTTTGAAGCAACATCACAAAAGTTCTTCGACCGTGAATACGAAGCCAAAGGTATTGAGATTGAATCAACGTACTTCATGGATGCGTGGGATTTTCGTGGTAACTTGACGTGGACTGATGCTGAAATTGCTAAAGATGCACTATCTCCTGACGTTGTAGGTAACACACCACGCCGTCAAGCGGATTTAATTTACTCACTAATGGCTCGCTACAGCTATGAAAAAGGGGCGGCAGGTCTGAGCTTTATTGGTACAACTGACGCTTACGCTCAAGATAATAACGACCTTAAATTCGATGGTTACACACAGGTAAATGGCTTTGTAAGCTACGACCTATCTGAAAACCTTAGCCTAGCACTTAATGTTAATAACCTATTTGATACAGTAGGTATTACAGAAGCAGAGGAAGGCTCTGTACCAGCAAACGATATTATACGCGCACGTACAATTAATGGCCGTACAACATCACTAACGCTTAAATACGCGTTTAACTAACCGAGTCTGAGTGTGTTGAGCGCTGAAATGCAGTTTTATTTCAGCGCTTTATTCCCTACTCAACTTAAATTTTATTACTCTCCCTTACATTTAACCTAGCCTTGCTAGGTTTTTTAGGATTTATAACATGACCAAATTACTAAGCCTTGGCGAGCTGCTTATTGATATGTTGCCACAAGACTCACACAACACAGCGTATTTACCTATTCCTGGTGGCGCACCTGCAAACGTAGCAGTAGGCTATGCAAAGTTAGGTGGTAGCGCTGCATTCTGTGGTGGTATGGGTGATGATTACTTTGCCAAACAACTTACCGACGCGTTAAAGCAGTATAATGTCGGCACCGAGTATTTATTTACTATAAAAAATGCGCAAACAGCGATGGTTATTGTCAGCTTAGATGAAACTGGCGAACGCAGCTTTAATTTTTACCGCCATAACACCGCCGACCTACTCCTTGCTCCTGAACATTTACAGCAAATTCAGTGGGATGAAATAAGTACTCTACACTTTTGCTCAAATACGCTAACCAGTATTGCCATTGCAAACACAACATTGAGCGCTTTAAAACAAGCAAAAATTCATAATAAGCTTGTTAGCTTTGACGTAAATTTACGATACAGCCTTTGGCATAATATTCGTGATGTTGAGCCTAATGTGCGTGCCTGCTACGCCCATTGCGACATTATAAAACTATCACGTGATGAGTTAAATTTTTTAGCAGAACAAACCCGTCAATCAGGTGATGAATATCTACAATCGCTATTAGAGTTAGGCGTTAGTTTAATTTTCTTAACCGATGGACCCGAGCCTGCCACTGTTTACCATAAAACGTTTAACGTAAGTGAAGCTGCACCGATTATTAATGCAATAGATACAACCAGTGCCGGAGACGCGTTTATTGCAGGTGTGTTATATCATTTAAATCATTATAACGAGACGCTATTACCAATCGACAAACTCAATAATAAACAAGTAATTAAAGACGCATTAAGTTTTGGCCTTCGCTGTGGCTCAAAAGCCTGTTTATCAAAGGGTGCTTTTCCTGCATTGCCCGTTTTAGACGATGTACTTTGAGCTAACACACCCAGCAACATTTTAAAAATTAATCTAAAAAAGCCCCTGTAGATAAATACCTACAGGGGCTTTTTTAACTATTGTTAATCTGGATGTTATAAAGCAAGCTCTTCTTTAGCGCGCGTTAAGTTATGCGATACCATATCGTTGTTAGATAGTTGTTTTGCTTCGTATAGGTCAGCAAGGCCGGCCGTTTCGTTTTTAGCTTTTAGGCGCGCTACACCGCGATTGCTTAATGCAAATGATGTAAGCTGACGAACTTTAAATTTAGGGGCATCGGCATCTTGTAATAGTGCAATTGCTTTAGTACAAATTTGTTCTGCTTCAGCATAGTTTTTTGACTTAACATTAAGTGCACAGCTATTAAAAGATTGCTCAAGTGGCTGCGGCGCGGTTTGCGCTTCAATAACCATTAATTTGTAATCACTTTGATCAGCCATTGCAGCAGCTGAACATGTTAATAGTGAGCCAAGAGCGATAGTTTTGATAAGTGTTTTCATGGTCATAATCCTGTTAAGTTAAGTCGTGCTTGTTGCCGACAACTGAACTTTAGAGGATCCCTATAAAACCGACAAACGATAAAAACAAAACTAATAAGTGAAGAAATCTAACCTATAGACTTTAGTCTAATAACACTAGCCAAAACCCAAAATAACAGGCCCATTTAAAACTAGTGTTCAAGCCAATCAATTGCCGCAGTGGCATTCTCAAAGTAAGCCATTTCACCACAAATAATACGATTCCCCATGTTTGCAGCGGTTGCTTGCCATTTTTTATTACCGTAAATAGCCACTTTACTTAGCGCTTTATTATGCTTTATCCCTAAATTCAAATCGTCAAATATCGATTTAAAACCCACGCCCTTTAACTCAATGCCATCTATAAATAAATTAATAATCGGGTTGTTTACCTTTAAAAGCGCGGCTTCAATTTTAGGGGTGATTGCATTGTAATCAGCGTGCTTTAAATTACCCACGGCTTTTAACGTTATAAAAATTTCGCGTCCAGCGCCTTCTATATCAAGTGTTAAACTAGGAGTTAAATTTGCCATTACATTTGCTCATTCTTATAGTAAGTTTTGAGCATAAAGCACTTTATATTAATCAATGATGAAGCAAATCAACAAAACCGTATTTAAGCTGAGCTTAAGTTAATTAAGCTTGCTGCACTCGCGCAATTTGGTTATCTACATCGTTTAAATGCCCTTCTTTAACCCATAACTTAGCACCCAGCTTGCCTGCTTTTGCTAAAACATTAGAATTTACAGGCGTACGCAACCAGCTACTTTTTTCAAGCAAATCTTGCCCTTCTGTTACGGTGCCTTCAATTACTAACAACTCAGCTCCGCACTCAGCATCTAAAACAAACTGCGCATTAGGCGCTAAATGAATTAAGCTAACTTTCTCAAACTCATCTTTGTATAAAGGTGTTACCGCAACCCCTTGTTGTGTTGAGTGTTCAACGCTGCCCATAAAGTGAGTTTGCAACCGAACGTGTGTTCTATCCTGTGGCTGAAACTGCCAAAGCTTAACAAAAATTACACATCCCTCTTTTGAACCCGGCTTATGTTGTGATTGCGGTGGATTTCTGATGTACGAGCCCGCAGGAAAATCGCCATGTTCATCCTGAAAAACACCTTCTAACACAACAAACTCTTCCCCGCCGGTATGAACATGTTGCGAAAACTCACTACCTGGTGCATAACGAACAATACTCGTTGCACGCGCAACCTCATCGCCTATGCGATCAAGAGGTCGCCTATCAACGCCTGCCATAGGCGATTTTACCCAAGGTAATGTATTACTGTTCACCACTATACGCTGACTAAAATCGGCTGCTATTTTCATGCTTGCCCCTTAAATTTTTGTTTTGCCAATTAAACTCAATATACCGAGTTTAATTGACCTATTGAACCCACTTTTACTTATAAGCCCGCGACGCTTGGTCGAGCTGCAACTACTTTTTGCCACGCTAGCAAATGAGTTAAATGACTCGGTAGCGCAATATTGGCAAACCCAGCAAACACTAATCCAGCATAAAGAGTTACATCGGCAATACTAAAATTATCGCCCGCAACAAACCTTGATTTAGCGAGTATATCGTTAAAATAATTTAAGTTAGTACGCGCCTTTTCACCTTGCTTCTCGCCCCATGCAATATTTTGATATGTTTCAAGCTCTGGGCCTAACCCATCAGTAGCATGATGAAAATATGTTGCAACAGCATCAAGTACCATAGACTCAGCACGTTTTTGCATCATATTTATTACTGCGCGCTCTTTTGCCGAAATGCCCATCAATGATGGACCTGTAAAAGCAGCATCAATATATTCAGTAATTGCTGTGCATTCTGATATAAATGTTCCGTCATCAAGCTCTAATACTGGCACACCAGCCAATGGATTTTTAGCTAAAAAAGCCTCTGTCCGGTGTTCACCATTAAGCAAGTCTACTGGAATAAATTCAACTTCAGTTGTCGCATTTTTTTCTGCTAGCGCAATACGAATGCGAAGCGGGTTTGGAAAGTTTTCTACATCATAAATTTTCATTGAGTGTGACCTTTTTCAATTCACCTACCTACTGATAGATATTTATATTCTTTATACCAAACTAAGTCAAACTTTAAAATAACTACATAAGCAGAGTATTTGCTAACCGCATGAAACTTATTATTTTATTTATAAAAATAATAAGGCTTGAAAATAACTACCTACTGGTCGATAATTTTATGGTCAACAATAGGATGAAGATGTATGAGCAAAAAAGAGGCACTACTCAAAGCGGCAGAGAATAAAGTACGCCTAGGCGGATACAGCAATTTTAGCTTTAGAGAACTTGCTAACGAAGTAGGTATAAAAAGCGCCAGTGTACATTATCACTTCCCTACTAAAGCCGACTTAGGCGCAGAGCTTGCACATCAATACACTGATGCGTTTTTGCTTTCATTAGGGGAGCCCGCTGAGCTAAAAGCGCAAGGTAAAAACCCTATCGACTTTTATACGTCGCTATTTAGAGGCGCATTGGTGACCGATAAAAAAATGTGCTTATGCGGTTTACTTGGCGCCGAGAGTGACAGCTTACCTGAAAAAGTACGTGAAGAAGTAAAGCGCTTTTTCACTCAAAATTTAACCTGGCTAAGCGCAGCGCATTCGGTCAACGGTGAACAAAACCCACAAAAAGCAGCTATTCAAACGGTAAGTATGCTTGAGGGTGCGATGATGATCAGTAAAACACTCGACGATCACAGCTACTTTGATTTAGCAACGCGAGACAGTAATTAACCACACGTTTTAGCGCATAAAAAAAGCGAGCTTAAATAGCTCGCTTTTTAGTTTTACACGGAAATTATTTAAACTGCTGGGCTCGCTTTATGCTTAGCATGCACGATGGCAAGTATGATCAGGCCAACCACCGCGACCCCTGCACCTATGGGTTTACCTAAATCGCTCGATAAGTTAAAACCAATTGCAGCTGTTGTGATATACGACAAAGTCACAGCCGTTGCAATAACCGCAGGTATACTTGCAATCCAGTGAAAGGTGCCACGGTCAAACAAATATTTAGTAGCAAGCCATAGTACACTGGTAGAAAGCAACATATTTGAAAACGCAAAGTAACGCCAAATTAATGAAAAATCCAACTTGGTCATAAAGTAAGCAATAGTTAGAATAGGTAAAGCCAACAACAGACGATTACGTATACTTTGCGGAATATTAAAGGCATCAACTACCGTTAAGCGCAGTGAACGAAATGCGGTGTCGCCTGAGGTAATAGGGAAAACAGCAACCGCAATAATTGCCATAATACCGCCAAATACACCTAAGTAACTATTTGCAATATGGTTTACAACTAAGCCTGGACCACCTTGATCAAGCATTGCTTTTAAACCAGCATAACCTTCAGGGAAAGCCGCAATACCAGCCAATGCCCAAACACAACCAACAATGCCTTCACACATCATGGCACCGTAATACACCGGGCGTACGTATTTTTCGTTTGTTAAGCAACGAGCAATAATAGGTGCTTGCGTTGAATGGAAACCACTAATTGCACCACAGGTAATGGTTATGAATAATAAGGGCCAAGTTGGTAACCCGTCGGGGTTTGGTGATAAAAAGTCATGCGCGTGATCGGCTTCAAAATACGCCAAAAAGTCGCCAGCAACCGGTAAATGTGGCGCGTTAATTAGTAACGACACGGCAACAGCGACTGTCATAACAATCATTAACAAACCAAAAATAGGGTAAAAACGTGTAATGATCTTATCAATTGGTAACAGCGTCGCTAAAAAGTAATAAGCCAAAATAGCCAATACCCAAAAAGTATTATTGGCTAAAAATGTACCTTCAAATAAATTTAAGTTACTAAGTAAACCCGCTGGGCTCATTATGAATACTACACCAACAAAAAATAACAGCATTGCGGTGAAAATAAGCATAAAGCCTTTAAATACAACATTGTAATAGTGACCAGCTATTTCAGGTAAGCTTTTACCGTCTTCTTTTATACTCATTACACCTGAGAAAAAGTCGTGAACAGCGCCACCTAATACATTTCCTAACACAATCCATACAAGCGCAACCGGACCATATAAAGCGCCCAGTATAGGGCCAAAAATTGGACCCACACCCGCAATATTTAAAAATTGAATTAAAAAAGCACGAACAGGGTGAATAGCCACGTAATCAACACCTTCACTAAAGCGTTTTTGTGGTGTATCAACCGTTGAATCCATGCCTGCTTGTTTTTCTACAAATGGGCTATAAAACTTATATCCCAAAATTAATATAGTGAGGCAAATAAAAAAGATAATCATAAAGCACGTTTCTCTTTTGTATGTGTATTTAGAAGCGCAGTGTGTATCGCTTCGCATAAAGGTGACTTAATAACTTTGGAACAATATCAAAGCTATTTTTTACAGACAATTAGACGTTTAGCTAATACCTTAGTCGCAATCGTTCATGACTTGTTCAATTTATAAAGTAATTTGATAACTCGTTTAGAAACCTGACGAATACCGCTGTTTAAACGTTCAAAATGTATGCTTACCACACTATTTTTAGGCAAAAAAAAGCGGCTAAGCATATTGCTTAAGCCGCTTTCAACACACAATTTTTTTAAAGAGGGCGCATAAATTCGTTAATTTTTTCATGAGTCAATGTAGGTGTAGCACCTGCGCTTTCTGCAACCATAGCCCCTACCGCACAGGCAAAATCAACCGCATGCTGAGCACAATCGCTGCTACATAATTGATATATCAATGAACCTAAGAATGAATCCCCAGCGCCCACTGTGTCTACAACACTAATTAAATAGCCTGAATTGTAATAATTTTGGCCCTTAACAGTTAACAGTGCGCCGTGACTGCCTTTGGTTACACATAAATATTCAGTGTTAGTTTGCTCTGCAATAAATGCTAGGTTTTGCTCAAGCGAATGGAACTTACACCCCATTGCTTTGGCAATTTCGTAAAGCTCTTCATCGTTTAACTTGATAAAATCTGCTTTATTCATTAAATCTACTAGCGTGTCTAATGTGTAATGCGGGGCGCGTAAATTTACGTCAAACACTTTAAAGTTAGCTACATCAACTAGCTGGTTTAGCGTAGCAAGTGAAGCTTCACTGCGGCCAATTAGGCTGCCAAATACAAATACATCACTGGCTTTTACTTTTTCAATAAGTGAATCAGTAAGAGTAATGTTGTCCCATGCCGTATCAGCGACTATTTCGTAGCTGGCTGAACCGCTTTTGTCTAAAGTAACTTGTACGGTGCTGGTCTTTTTGTCGTTATTAACGGCAATATAATCACAACTAACGCCTTTTGCTTTAATTTCGCCAAGAAGCTCAGTACCTAATTCATCGTTACCTACTGCGCTTATCATGTCGGCTTTAATACCTAATGAGTTAATGCGCACACACATGTTTAATGGTGCACCACCTAAGCGTTTACCTGTTGCAAAACAATCCCATAGCACTTCGCCAAAACAACTTACGCTTACGTCTTTACCTTGTTTAGAATCAATTAAAATGCTCATTATTAGTTACCTTTAGGCTCAAGCACGTTTTTCATAATTGCTTTAATTTTGCTTGCTGGTGCGTATAACGCGTCTACATTGTTTTTGTAGTGAGACGTAAAGGCGCTTTGCATGTTTAAATCGCCAAATAAGCTTGTTAGCGATAAAAATGCAAGGTTATCAGTAGTCGTTTTAGCAGCAGCTTCATGAAGCTCGCTTTGCATTGCATCAATGACTTCAAGCGTATTGCCTTGCTCATCTTCCCCTCTGTCGCTATAAAAACACCATGCAGCAATAACGAGTGTAGCTAGTGATACATCTCGCCCTTGCGCTAGGTTTTCGTTAATAGTGGCAATTAAAAACTTAGGTAGTTTAGCTGCACTCTCCGAACAAATACGCGATAAGCTGTCTTTAATATTAGGGTTTGCAAAACGCTCAATAAGTGTGTCTTTGTAGATTTCAAGATCAATGCCTTCTAATTGCTCTAGGTTAGGCGTCACTTCTTTATCCATAAACGCACGTAAGTACTTAGCAAATAAAGGATCTGATACTGTTTCGTCAATTGTGCCATAGCCATGTACAGACCCCAGTAAACCCAGTACTGAGTGGCCTGCATTTAATAAGCGAATTTTCATGGTTTCAAAAGGGGTTACATCTTTTACAAATTGAGCACCAGCGTTATCCCAATTTGGCCGCCCGTCACAAAATGAATCTTCAATTACCCATTGTGTAAACGATTCACACGTTATTGGCCATTCATCGCTAACACCGTAAGCATCAACAACGTAGTCAATATCACTTTGTTTAGATACTGGCGTAATTCGGTCTACCATAGCATTGGGAAACATTACATTAGCAGCAATCCATTCACTTAATGCTGCATCTTGCTCTGCGGCAAAAGCGAGTAACATTTTGCGCGTTACATTACCATTATGTTGAATGTTATCGCACGACTGTACTGTAAACGCATTAAGGCCTTGTTCTTTACGTAGCTTCAACGCAGCTGCTATATATCCAAATGCAGTAATAGGATCGTTTGGATTATTAATGTCGTTAATTATGTCTGGGTTTGCATAATCAAACTCACCCGTTACTGGGTTAAAGTTGTATCCGCCTTCAGTAATAGTTAAAGACACAATTTTAGTATCAGGGTGTGCGAGCTTATTAATAACAGCTTGTTTGTTCTCAGGCGCAAACAAAAAATCAATCATAGAACCTATAACGGTATTGTCTATTGTCCCATTTGGGTGTCTTACCGTTAATGTGTAAAGGTAGTCTTGCTGCTTTAATACATCGCGAAGTCCACGATTTGCTTCAAGCAAGCCTACACCACAAATACCCCATTGCTCAGAACCTGGCGTTTTTAATAACTCATTAATATACATGGCTTGGTGAGCACGGTGAAAACCGCCAACGCCAATGTGAACTATACCTGCTTTTACTTTACTGCGGTCGTAGCTAGGGGTGTCTACATGGCTTGGCATATATGCCAAGCTTTGTTGGTTTAGCCCTTTAACAAGGGCATTAGTGTGATGTTGTGTCATGGTGCGGCCTTACTAAAACAAAAATTAAAAAACGTGTAAATTACAATGCAGCATTGAGCGCTTTATGGCGTTTTAAGGACCAATAAGCAGTAACAAAATAGATAACCGTACAGATGAAACACGCTATCTCAAACTGCAATTTGTTTGCGCTATATGTGCTCATTGTGTCGCTAAAAAACATGACTTGGCTTGCAAATATACAAATAATGACAAGTGAAATAGTCGAAACCGCATTAAGCACTTTAGTAAACATAGAACCATCAACTACAGGTTTTGGAATGTCTTTCGCCTGCGCTGCTTGATACGCTTTAATATCACGTTGCTCTTGTTCCTCGGCAGCTATATGTTGTTTGTAGTCTTCACCAGCGCCATACTTTTTCGCTAACAGCGTGTAAACAACAATGGTAAAAAACCAGGTAGGTATAAATAAGTAATAAAACGACATAACATCTAGCGCATTTAAACCAAAGCCAAACACTAACGCTAACGCCCAAGACGCAATGGCCGGCACACTTCGAGTTATGTTTTTGTATTTAGCCCAGTAGCGCGTTAAGCCAATTTTAGGAAATAATACATGCTCGGCAAATACAATCGCACCAACAGGCACAACCAATAAGCCAGCATAAGTAAGTAAAGGTAGCATTTGAGAAAATACGAACGGGAAACATGCAATAACTACGGTCACAATCCCTACAATAGCGGTTGTGCGCTCACGAGAGTGGTTTACAAAAATAGATTGCGCCGCAAGCCCCGCACGATAAAGGTTTGCGTTAGCAGTAGTCCAACCGGCAATAATTACAATAACAAACCCAGTCCAACCTAATGCATGGTAAGCCACATCGCCCGGATCGAGTGATGAAATAGTTGTTTTAAGTAATACCGCAACACCTGCACCCATAATACCGGCAGAGATCCACGCTAAGTAATGACCAAAAAACATGCCTACGCCCGAGAACAAACCATAGCTTTTGCGCTTGGCGAATCTAAAAATCGCCATATCAATTAAACCAAAGTGAGTAATAGAGTTAGCAGCCCACGCAAAACCAATTACCTCAAGTAGGCCAATTCCCTGCTCCCCTTCTGCGTTCGTACCGGTCCATATGGATGAGTCGCCAATGGTCATAAAGTCACTAAAGCTGGTTAACGTGGTTGACCCAATTACATGATTTGAAAGTTCAGGGAAAAGTGCAAACGAGCCCGCAATAAAAATAACAAATAGCCAAGGTGCACAAATTTTAGAAAAGTCAGCTACAGTAGAAAAGCCATACATAGCCACAAATACAACAATAGAGCCAACGGCTAAAACAATACCCACAAACGCTAAACTATTTGGGTACCAATCTAACTGTGCAGGAATATCAAATAAAAATCTAACCGCAGTGGACGATACCGTAATCATCGCAGCCGATATAACACTAAAAATAATGACGTTAGCCCAGTTATAGAGCTTAGTCATTGAGTTACCTGCAATTTTGTTCAAATAATTATATAAACTTAAACGCGTCTCTACTGCAATTGGCGCTGTAATTAGCCACCAAGAACACATTGCTAATAAATTACCAATTAATAAACCTAGTAAAATGTCGATTGTTGATGCACCCAGTGCAACAAATGTTGCACCAATAACAAACTCAGTGGCTGCAACATGCTCACCCGCGTATAAACCGGCAAAATGCTTCCAACCATGAAGCTTATTATTAGCAACGGGAAGTTGCTCTTCGTTTACATCTTTAAATGTGTGTGTGTGTGGACTCGTTGCCATGGTACTTCCTATTGTTTTAACACGATAAAAATCACAAAAACGTGCATTTAGTTGTGTGTGCGGCTAAGCACACAACCTCGAAAATTCTTAAACAACGTCATTCATGTCAGTGTGGGACTAAATCAACGCTATTTTTATATTTTTAGGGTTGGATACATTTCATAAAACGCTTTCCAATCTGTTAAATGAGCAACCTCGGGGTATGCCTTGTGAACAAAATTAACAGCTCCTTGCATATGCCCTCCACCGCTGTAATGAAGTACTTGCATGTTTGCGGCAAGCGCCGCACTCACGCCCGCTATAGAGTCTTCTATTACCAAGCAATGGGCTGGGTTAACCCCCATTTTTTTAGCGGCGTGTAAAAATAAATCCGGCGCAGGTTTGCCATTTTTTACCTCACTTGAAGTAAACACCTCATCAAAATAATGACTCAATTTAACGACGCTTAATGCTTTTTCTGTTCGTGCAGGGCTACTACTAGTTGCTATACAGCTAGGTGTAGCTAAATTAGCCAATACCTCTTTAATGCCATCTGTAGGCATTAGGGCTGTTTCAAACTCATGTAAAAGTGCATTTCTATAATCAGCTTCAAATCGCTCTGGCAATTCAACATTAAAAGCATCAGCTATCTTTTGAGTAACCGCTTTAAAATTGCACCCTAAAAAATGTTCTTGTACATAAGCACGGTCAATAAACACCGCTTTATCAACAAGCATATCGATGAGCACTTGCGCACTTAAAACTTCGCTGTCAATTACAACGCCATCACAGTCAAAAATAACCAGTTCAATTTTAGGGTTCATTTTTTTACCTTATTGCATTTAGTTTTATGCAAACACAGACCTGAGCATAAGCCCAGAGGGTGAGCATATTCTCTTTATTATTATAATATGTCAACACGTTGTGAACTTAAAAACCCGCCACATAGTTCAAATAATCAACACCTCAATAAAAAAGCTGTTGATTTTCATTAGTTTTGATTTTAGCTGTTACGACTAAAATCGCATGCCGTATTCACAACAAGTGTATTTACTGCAGATGCCAATCTACTTTTTTGATTGTTGCAATCTAAACAATCAATTTTACCGAAATAAATTTAACCCATACACTCGTTAACAGTTAAACAGCCAGCAACACTGCCGGCACTTTTAAATAATGAGGTCGACAATGAAAACTCAAATAAACACAACAAAAACTAAATTAACTTTAAGCGCATTAGCCCTTGCAGTGGCATTACCTGCAAGTGCGGTTACCACTCTTACAAAAGACAACGGCGCAGCTGTTGGCGATAATCAAAACTCAATGACCGCCGGTGAGCGCGGCAGTGTATTGCTTGAAGACGTACACCTAATTCAAAAGCTGCAACGTTTTGCACGCGAGCGTATCCCTGAACGTGTAGTGCATGCGCGAGGAACTGGCGCACACGGCGTGTTTGTAGCCTCAAAAGAACTAGACGATTTAACAATTGCGGCGCCATTTGCAGAAGCAGGTAAAGAAACAGACGTATTTGTTCGTTTTTCATCAGTAATTCACTCAAAAGGTAGCCCTGAAACGCTGCGTGATCCTCGTGGTTTTGCTACAAAATTTTACACAGACCAAGGTAACTGGGATTTAGTAGGTAACAACTTACCTGTGTTCTTTATTCGCGATGCGATTAAATTCCCAGATATGGTTCACTCGTTAAAGCCATCTCCGGTAGATAACATTCAAGATCCTAACCGTTTATTTGAGTTTTTCTCGTACGAGCCGGGCTCTACTCACATGTTAACGTGGGTATACAGCGACTACGGTACACCAGCAAGCTTACGTAAAATGGATGGTTGGGGCGTGCATGCATATAAAATGATTAATAAATCAGGCGATGTTAAATACGTTAAGTTTCATTGGGTAAGCCAACAAGGTATCGACAACCTAGATTCAAAAGAAGTAGCCGAAGTACAAGGAAAAGATTTTCAACACTTAACACGCGACCTGTACACCGAAATTGGTAAAGGCAACTTCCCTAAGTGGGACCTATACATTAAAACACTTGACCCATCGCAGTTAAATGACTTTGATTACAACCCATTAGATGCAACAAAAATGTGGTTAGACGTTAAAGAAACAAAAGTGGGTACAATGACCTTAAACCGTATGCCAACTAACTTCTTTCAATCTACAGAACAAGTTGCAATGGCACCGGCAAATATAATCCCGGGTATTGAGCCATCTGAAGACAGACTATTACAAGGGCGTGTGTTTTCATACTCAGATACACAAATGTACCGCTTAGGTGCTAACCACCAACAATTGCCAATTAACCGCGCAAAAGTTGATGTTGTTAACTACAACCAAGACGGCGCAATGAACTACGGTAATACAACAAGTAATGTGAACTACCAACCAAGTCACGAAAACGTAGCAGAAAACCCGATTGCACGCAGAAGTAACACTGAACTTAAAGGTTTTGTACAACAAGCCGCGATTAAAAAGCAGCAAAACTTCGCACAAGCTGGCGTACTTTACCGTGGCTTTAGTAAGCAAGAGCGTACTAACTTAGTTGACAACTTAGCTGGCGATTTAGGCAAAGTGAAAGACAGCAAAGTAAAGCACAAAATGCTCAGCTACTTCTACAAAGCCGACAGCGAGTACGGTACACGTTTAACTAAAGCCGTAAATGGCGATATTAAAATGGTTAAACAATTAGCCGCTAAACTTTAATAATTTTACCCAACCAAGAGGAAGGATCGACTCTCCTTCCTCTTTTTTTAAAAGGTAAACCGTATGCGTAAATTCCTTATTATATTTACTTTAGTAATGAGCTTTTCATGCCTTGGTAATGAACAACAAAATACTGTGAATGAGCCAACAACCGCACAAGCACAATACGACAGCTTACTTGCTTATTACTTTGCAGCCGCACGTACTGACGACACCGCCGTAATAACGCAGTTTGTTGATGCTGGCATTCCTATTAATAGTTACAACAACAAAGGTTACACCGCGCTAATGATTGCCACTTATCACGGTAATAAAAGCACAGTTAACACGCTTTTACAGTTAGGCGCTAATGCCTGCCTTGAAGATAAGCGTGGTAATACGGCCCTTATGGCCGCTATATTTAGAGGCGAATTTAGCATAGCTAAAACACTTGTCAGCCTTGATTGCGATAACGCCCATCAAAACAAAGCCGGCCAAACAGCAGAGCAATTTGCACAAACTTTTGGGCAACAAAAAGTACTCGACTTATTAGCGCAGGTTAATAGTGACGCAAAATAGCTTGTTTTTGATTTTTTGCCATTAGGACATGAACACGGGAAAAATAGTATTATTGCCTCTACTGGTCTAACCAGCTATTCTTTTCACCTGTGTACTTTATATGGAAAATAATAACTCTAATGGCCACACCACACTTTGATCACATCACTATTACCTGTAATAACAGGCAAACATTAAGCGCGCATGTATTTAAACCAGAAGGCACCATAAAAGGCGCAGTAATGATTGCACCTGCAACGGGGATTAAGCAGCAGTTTTATGCAAACTTTGCTACTTACTTGCAGCAAAATGGATTTGCCGTTATTACGTTTGACAACAGCGGGATAGGCCAATCACTTAAAGGCAGCATTAAAAATAGTAAAGCGAATTTGCAATCGTGGGGCGAGCAGGATATGCCCGCAGTGCTAGAACAACTTCAAAAAACATTTCCGAATACCCACTACCATTTGATAGGTCACAGTGCCGGCGGGCAGCTAGTAGGTTTAATGCACAATGCCACTCAACTCAGCTCACTGTTCAACTTTGCGTGTTCGTCGGGCAAGTTAACCAATATGCGCTTAGCGTATCAGGTAAAAGCACACTTTTTTATGAATGGGGTTATTCCGGTGAGTAATGCACTATTTGGCCATACTAAATCACAATGGTTTGGTATGGGCGAGCCTTTACCTAAAGGCGTAGCTCAACAGTGGCAAAAATGGTGTAACGCACAAGGGTATGTTAAATCAGCATTTGGCAATACAGTATTTCAACATTTTTATAATGAACTAGTCATGCCTTCGCTTTGGATTAATGCCAGCGATGATGATATAGCAAATAACGATAATGTTGCTGATATGCTTTCTGTTTTTCCAAAACTTAACGCACAAACGCTACATTTAACGCCCAGTGAATATAACCTGAAAGATATTGGCCACATGAAGTTTTTTAGTAAAAGGTCTGCCGCTTTATGGCCTTTAGCACTAGACTGGCTAAGCAAACATAGTATTTAACACCATGGTGTGTTTAGCTCCCTATACGCTAAACACACACCTGCTAACTCCATCTAACCTCTGCATACCTAAGCATATTTACGTGCTGTTAAATTTAAAGCCACTTTAGTAATTGACCTTTCGGTCAGTAAAGCTACAATCAATCAACACGTTAAACACGCACAATCAATAATGACCACACAAATAAAACCAAATAAAAAAGAAGTCACTCGGGAAAAAAACCAACTGCTTATATTAAATGCCGCCGAGCAATTATTTTCTCTTAATGGGTATGACGGCGCAAGCATGAGCATGGTTGCAAAAGAGGCTAACGTTCCAAAAGCTAACATACTGTATTACTTTAAAAGCAAAGATGGCCTTTACGAAGCGGTAATAGACAGAATAATAGCAAATTGGAACTTAGGCCTTGATAACGTCACCGTTGAAGACGACCCCGCAGCAGTGCTTTATAACTACATAAAAAGTAAAGTAATACTTGCCGTAAACCAACCTCTTCAGTCTCGTTTATTTGCCAATGAAATTTTGCGTGGCGCCCCCTATTTACAAAACTACTTTAGAACAAATACACGGCCTTGGGTTAAACAAAAAATTGATGTGTTTCAATCCTGGATGGACGCAAAAAAAATAGACCAAGTGGACCCCCATCACCTTTTATTTACTATTTGGTCAACAACACAATACTACGCCGACTTTCAAGCTGAAGTACTGCTAGTTATGAACAAATTAGAATATGACGAAACCGACGTGGCACAAATAACACAATCAATTGCCCACATAATTTTAAAAGGTATTGGCTTAAAAATACCCGCCCCAAACGAGGCCTAACACATGGAAAACTTTACAACCCCCGACCTATTCGACGATCACCGCAACTCGGTTCAAGTTGCAGATAGTGGACTGCGCCACTTTGGTAAAAAAACCACCTTTAGTGGCCAAGCAGTAACGGTAACCTGCCCAGAAGACAACTCGTTTGCCGCCGATGTTCTCCATCAAGATGGTAAAGGGAAAGTGTTAGTAATTGATGGGTTTGCTAGCAAACGTTTTGCTTTTATTGGCGACATCATGGCCGAACGCGCGCTACAAAATGGCTGGGAAGGTGTTGTAATAAATGGTTGTTGCCGCGATATAGAAATACTTGCTACTATGAATTTACCCGTAATGGCAATTGGTTCAACCCCTCGTAGCACACTTAAGCGCGGTTTTGGCGATCAAGACCAAGTTATTAATATGCTGGGTACCGCAATAGCACCAAACGATTGGCTGTATGGCGACGTTAATGGCCTAATAATTAGTAAAGCCCCCCTTATTTAATAAATTCGTGTAAATAATAACAACCAGTTTGGTGCAACAATGCACCAAGTTGGTTTGTTTTGCGGTTAAAAACACCCACTTTATAACTTAAAAATTATAAATCCCCCTCTGCAACGCCCAAAAACCTGACCAATCGGACAGGAATTTACTTTTGGCATTTGTTTTGCTTGTATTAAGTTCGCTAAAACCACAACCACCGATGCAAAGTACAATTAGTGCTCAGTTAATAAAAATAAGATATTACGTAGAGAGCTAAAAAAAATAACAACACTATTCTCTTTTACTCAATTTAAAATTAGTAAATAACCATTTGGTCAGTTTTATGTAGATGGGTTACAAAATGAACACGCAATTAAAAAATAAAAACACAGGTATATTTTGTGACCATGGACCCAGTAATTGGCAATCAAGTCAAACGGGCATACTAAGCACTAAGCGCCTAGCCGTAAAAGATGTATTTGCCGTTAAAAAGCAAAAAAACAGTGCAGGTAATCCCTGCTGGTTTAAAACACATCCACCAGCCCAGCAAACAGCAAGTAGTGTAAACAAATTAATGGATGCAGGCTGTATTTTTAAAGGTTTTACCCATACCGACGAGCTTGCCTATAGCTTAGAAGGCAATAACACTCACTATGGCGCAGCACAAAACCCCAAAATAAAAGGGCATGCATGCGGTGGTTCTAGTATGGGATCAGCCGCCGCAGTAGCCGGCAATTTAGCTGACATCGGGTTGGGCACCGATACCGGAGGCTCTATTAGAATACCCGCAAGTTATTGCGGTTTATTTGGTATTAGGCCAAGCCATAACGTAATTGAAAAAGACGGCCTGATCCCGCTAGCACCGCCTTTTGATACCGTTGGTTGGCTTACCCAAAGCGCAGAACTATTAGAAAAAGTAGGTGACGCATTGTTACCAAGCCAAGCTATTAATAGTGTAAATACCTTGGTTATTTGTGAGCCCTTATTTGAGTTAGTCAGCCCAGCTTTACAAGCACCACTTAAACAATTGCTTAAAAAAACCAAACCTTATTTTAAACACCACAAAAATTTTGAACTACCTAACATCAGCTTATTAAGCGAACTCGCTGATAGTTTTAGAATATTGCAAGGACGTGCTATTGCTAAAGCGCACAAAGATTGGCTTCAGTTGCCGGAGCACTCTCCCCAGTTTGCTCCGGCAATTGCGGCCCGTTTTAAAATGGCATTGGCACTAACCGCCCAAGAAGAAAAAGAAGCACTTAACGTTCAAACCCAATGGCAAACATTAATTGCTAAAAACCTAAATTCAACTAGCTGCTTATTTTTGCCAACAACCCCAACAACCGCACCTAAATTGGGCGCCGACACAAGTGCCTTACGCAGGCAAATAATTACGCTATCGGCTATTGCGGGCTTGAGCCGCTCGGCGCAAGTTCACTTACCATTGGCTAATCTAGCAAATGGCCATCCATATGGGTTTTCACTCATGATGAGCCACAATAACGATAAAAGCTTACTTGCCTGCGCAACACAACTAGCTGCATATTTTAAACAGGAAACTCTCACATGAACGCACACAACATTGCCTTTACGGCCCCGCACTTTTCAGCGACCGAGGCAGGCACCTCAATATTAAAGCAAGGCGGCACAGCCACCGAGGCTATGGTTGCAGCAGCCGCTGCTATTAGCGTGGTTTACCCACATATGAACTCAATTGGTGGCGACAGTTTTTGGCTTATTGACAACCCAAACCAAAGCACACCCACCGCAATTGATGCATGCGGCCGTGCACCAAACGACATCAGCGCCTACAGCAATGAGCAACAAATACCAGAGCGTGGAGGTTTAAGCGCATTGACTCAAGCGGCTACACTTCGTGGCTGGCAAAAAGCCCTTAAATTAGATGAGCACGCAGCCCTTTCGCTAAGTACTATTTTAGCCCCAGCTATCAAACTTGCCCGCGAAGGGTTTACTGTTACCAAAAGTTTGCAAGCAGGCTGTGAAAAACTCGCGACGGTTACCAGTACAAACGATGCCTTTAAAGCGCTATACATACCCAACGGTAAACCGTTACAAGCAGGCCAACATTTTAAAAACCCACAACTGGCCAATACTTTTGAGCATTTGGCAAAGCACGGCTTAAACGCTTTTTATGAAGGCGAACTTGCCGACTCGTTTGCAGCCGATTTAGCCAAAGCTGGCAGCATTATTACCCCAAATGATATTGCCAACACGCAAGCCGATGTAGTAAGCCCGCTAAATGCTAATTTGTCGGGTATTAATTGTTATAACTTACCTGCACCTACTCAAGGCGTACATTCGCTACAAATAATTGGTACCGTTAATAAGCTAAAACACAAAGCTAACACCGAGGCCGATTGGACCCACTTAATTGTAGAAGCCACCAAGCAAAGCTTTACGCACCGCCCAACGCTTTGGGCCGACCCTAAAGCGCTTGGCGATGATTATAAAAACGCATTAACTGATGAGCGTTTAACCGAGCTTGCCAACAATATTGATATGAATACCGCCAAAAAATGGCCGTTTGATGCCCAGCCCGGCGATACCGTCTGGATGGGAGCACGTGATAAGAACGGCCAACTAGTGAGCTTTATTCAAAGTATTTACTGGGAATTTGGTAGCGGCATACTCATGAGCGAAGGCGGGTTTGTATGGAATAACCGCGGTTTAAGCTTTAGCTTAAACACTAAAGATACCAATGCACTAGCGCCAAATAAACGCCCTGCACATACCCTTAACCCAGCTATGGCTAAGTTTGACGATGGCAGACGCCTTGCCTACGGCACTATGGGTGGTGAAGGCCAACCACAAACTCAAGCCGCTGTATTTGCCGGATACGCGTGGCGAAATAAATCAATTAACCAAGCGGTAAGCGATCCGCGCTGGTTACTGGGCCGCACATGGGGCGACACCAGCACAAATTTAAAAATAGAACACAGCCTCGCTGCCCAAATAGACAATGAATTAAATAAACGTGGCCACGACTGGGTAAGTGTCGAAGACAACAACGAAATGATGGGTCACGCGGGTGCTATTTTAGATACACCTACAACCCTTGAAGCTGCAACGGATCCTCGCTCTGATGGCCGTGCAACTGTTTCATCAACGTAGTAGGAACACACATGACAGAAATAATGAATCAATGGCCAATTATTGCGGCCTTAATAGCAACCGGTATTTTTGCCGGAATTTTAGCAGGACTTTTTGGTGTAGGCGGCGGTATTGTTATCGTACCTGTGCTGTATTTTTTACTACAAGGTTTTGGCGTAAGCCCTGAGTCGGCCATGATGATAGCCACCGCGACATCGCTTGCCACCATAGTGCCTACGTCTATTTCGTCTATTCGCTCGCACCATGCAAAGGGCAACATTGACCTTGCTTTAATTAAATACTGGGCGCCGTTTATTTTAGTAATGGCCGTTGTAGGCAGCTACTTAGCGCACTCAATACGCGGTAATGCACTAGTACTTATGTTTGCGTGTATTGCTATTTTAGTCAGCCTTAACATGTTATTTAGAGCCGGCGCCCCTGCCCTTGTAAGTAAGTTACCGGGTAAATTTGGCCAAGGCATAATGGCAAGTATTGTCGGTGGCTTATCGGTAATGATAGGCATTGGCGGCGGCACAATTGGTGTGCCCATGCTTAACGCATTTAACGTACGTGCCCATGTTGCCGTTGGCACAGCAGCTGTATTTGGCTTATTGATTGCGCTACCGGGCGTAATTACCTTATTAAGTATTGGCACCACGCCAACCGATGCTCCCCTAGGTACGTGGGGGTTAGTTAACCTCCCTGCCTTTTTACTTATTATTCCACTCACTATTTTGTTTGCGCCTATTGGCGTAAAAATTGGTAGTAAGCTGGATCAAAAACAATTAAAACGCGCTTTTGCCATTGTCTTAATGATAACGGGTATTCGCATGCTTATTCAGACTCTCGGAGCCTAAAACATGTTTAGCAACACGCAAATTCAAACTTTAAACCCGCCGCAGCGTTTACTCATGGGGCCTGGGCCAATTAACGCAGATCCACGCGTACTGCGTGCTATGTCGGCGCAGCTAATTGGGCAATACGACCCAGTAATGACCGGTTTTATGAACGAAACCATGGCCCGCTATCGTGAAATATTTAAAACCAAAAACGAATGGACCATGTTAGTTGATGGCACATCACGCGCAGGCATAGAAGCCGTATTGTGCTCTATTTTACGCCCTGGCGATAAAGTACTGGTGCCCATTATGGGCCGCTTTGGCCACTTGCTTGCTGAAATAGCCGAGCGCGTAGGCGCTAAAGTACACACCATAGACGTACCGTGGGGCGAAGTATTTACCCCCGAGCAAATAGAAAAAGCCATTGTTGATGTAAAACCCCATGTACTTGCCATGGTGCAAGGTGATACTTCAACAACCATGAACCAGCCGCTTGAATACATTGGTGATATTTGTCAAAAGCACGATGTATTATTTTACTGCGATGCCACCGCCTCAATTGTGGGTAACGATTTACCCGCCGATGAATGGAAACTCGACGCGCTGTCGGTTGGTTTGCAAAAATGTTTAGGTGGCCCGTCTGGTTCTGCGCCATTAACACTAAGCGATAAATGCGCTAATTGGATCCAAAAGCGTAAAAAAGTAGAAGCGGGGATCCGCACCGCGGAGCATACCGACGGCACCGAGCCATTTGTACGCTCTAACTACTTTGATTTAGGCATGATCATGAATTACTGGGGGGAGGAGCGCCTTAACCACCACACCGAAGCCACCAGCATGCTGTATTGCGCATCAGAATGTGCTCGCATTGTTATTGAAGAAGGCGTAGATAACTGCGTTGCCCGCCACAAATTACACGGCGATGCCATGCTAACGGGTATTCAAGCGCTGGGCTTAAACGTATTTGGCGACGTTAGTCATAAAATGAACAACGTAGTGGGTGTGTATATTCCCGAAGGAATTAACGCCGACCATGTACGCGGACAAATGCTAACCGACTTTGGTATTGAAATTGGCACCTCGTTTGGGCCGCTGCATGGCAAAATTTGGCGTATTGGCACCATGGGCTACAACGCCCGTAAAGATGCCGTATTACAAACATTGGCAAGCCTAGATGCCTGCCTGCATGCCAACGGTTACAAAGGCCCTAAAGGCGAAGCCGCTATTGCCGCCCTTTCCCATTACAAATAATAAAAAGGATTTAGCATGACGATTGCAAGCCCACTCCATGAGCCATTATTAAACAGCGAGCTGGCTAATAAATTTGCCGCGCGCGCCTTAATGCGTTGTAAAACACTTAGTAGCCTATCGCAAATGCAAGGCGGCATTCACCGTGTGTATTTATCTAAAGAGCACAAAGAGTGTAATAGCGTTACTGCCGAGTGGATGGCAGAGGCGGGCATGCAATCGTGGCAAGACGAAGTAGGCAATTTGTGGGGGCGCTTAGCATCATCAAACCCAAACGCTAAACGCTTAATTATAGGCTCACACCTTGACACCGTACCCAATGCCGGCGCATTTGATGGCATTTTAGGGGTGTTACTCGGTATTGAAATAGCCGCCCTTGCACATGAATTAGAGCTAGATCTACCCTTTCATTTAGATGTTGTGGGTTTTTGTGATGAAGAAGGCACCCGCTTTGCCACCACTTTAATTGGCTCAAAAGCACTGGCAAACGAGTTTGACCCGCAGTGGTTAAATATAGAAGATACAAACGGCATTACTATGCGCCAAGCCATGTTGGATTTTGGTTTAAACCCAGATGATTACGCTAAAGCAGCACTAAATAAAAACGAGTTACTCGGTTACTGGGAAACTCATATAGAGCAAGGCCCTGTGCTTGAATCGGTAAATCAGGCGCTAGGCGTAGTAACCGCTATTGCTGGCGCCAAACGCGCTATGATCACTTTAACAGGTCAAAGCGGCCACGCGGGTACAACCCCAATGAACTTGAGGCAGGATTCGTTAGTTGGGTGTGCCGAGCTTACACTTGCCATAGAGCAACTAGCAAAAAACGCGATTAATGGCGAAGTTGCCACCGTAGGGCAAATTCATGCTCGCCCAGGCGCTACAAATGTTATTGCTGGTAAAACCACCATTAGCCTAGATGCACGTGCACAGAGCGACACCGATCTCGCTAACTTACTAAGCGCCATACAAAGCAGCGCTCAATCTATAGCAAACAAACGCAATTTAACGCTTGATTGGCAGTGGACTCATGCCGCCGAAGCCGTAGCGTGCGACACTCAAATTCAGCATTTATTTACTAGCGCATGCAAACTTAACAACCAAGCATCGCCTTCACTTGCCTCTGGCGCTGGGCACGATGCAATGGCAATCGCTCCAATTTGCCCCGTTGGCATGCTATTTATACGCAGCCCTGGCGGCATAAGCCATCACCCCGCAGAAGCTGTTATCGACAGCGATGTAACAAAAGCACTCAGCATAATGTACAGCGCGCTTGTACTGTATACACAAACGTTAAAAGAATAGTGAAGCTAATAAGTAATCCAGAGGTTAAAATGTAAGTATTGCTCTATTTAACGATTAACTTTGCGAGGTTATACTCGCATATCACCAAGATGAGTTACAGCTACAGCTACAGCTACAGCTACAGCTACAGCTACAGCAGTAATAGTAAATACCTGCTTTTTATATTCAATTGTAATATTACTGATGTTTAAACGGCGTATTTACGTCAATTATTTCTCTTTTGTAATTACCAATAGTAATTATAAGCCACTACCTTTTTTGGTGTTTTTAATCCAACGATAAATAACCTACAGTGTTATTACAAATAAAAGGTAGAAACTTGATTGCATTAAATAATAAATGGCCGTTTTCGGACAGCCCAAAATTCAGATTGATATAGTAAAACTTAGGGCTATAGCTGTAGAAAGTAATAAGAGTAAAAGTAAAATACCAAATTTAATATGTATCATGCCATTTGACACTTAAAGAGAATTTAAAGTCAAAATCACCTATTTTTGATACATCAATATAAAGCATAGTTAACATGACAAAGAACAGCTGCGCTTGCTCTCCTTTGCTATTTGTCAAGTTGCGTTCACATCCAACTTTATTTTATAACGTAATTTAATACTAAGTAGAGTCCCTAATAAAACAGCAAGAACATGCAGCAAAGCTGAAATGAAATACACTAAAGGCTCAATTGGTAATTCTAACAATATATATAGCAAAGCACCGACACATAAGTTAATAAACCAATAAACAGTCGCGACTAAACCAGCTTGTTTATAGGGGTTCACTGTTTGCGTATACCCTAGGTAACAATAAACGATAAAAGAGGTTACAGACTCGATGGCGTAATGGGAAAAAGTGTATGATGTACTTTGAATGATCTCATCAAAGCCAACTATCGACGTCACTATTGTTGATAAAGCAACTAGTAATAGATACAAGTCGACTGAAAAGAGTAAAAACCTAAGTATTTCACGATAATCCTTTAGCAACATAATTAGGCTGTAGATTTGAATGCTAACACTTACGGTAAACGGCACAAAATAGAAGGCTAAAACTGGTGCAAAAGAAACGCAGCCTGCTGTTTTTTGTCCTTTGTTTTACACCCAAACCAGAATCATCTTAATTTACATTCGCTAATTGAAGCAGCTTATTTTCAACCCGCACTCGTCGATGCTCATAAGATCGATCAGTAAAACTAGTCTTGGGCACATAAAAATGCTCGACGAAATCCCCATGAAATACAGTAATAGTATTGTATATTACCCAAACTTTCTTCACGCTTTCTAGCAATAATCATAAAGCACTCTGCTTGTTTTCTTTAATAACTGAAACGTAATTTAAAAAAAGAAAAATTCAAGATGGGTGTCTAGTTAATTATTTATTGGCAGCGAGATTTAAATACGAACTTTAATAGATTACTACAGCTGTAAAGCTCAGTGTTGTTAATGTTTCATCTTTTCAAATTCCCCACATTCAATTAAAATTAAATAATAACAATATTAAAATCATAAACATAAAGGTTATATAGTGAACAAAAAAAGAATAACTACATTATTTATAGCTATCGCATTAACAGGCTGTGCATCCTCACCAGAAAATACTGCTCAAGAACTTAATCATATAGAGAATAAACTGGCATCTTACCATAATGGTCTACCAGTATTAAAAGCTTCTGGTATAAAAATTAACTTTAGACGATTTGCATACTCACCAAATATGCTCTTTGATAAAGCTTTTGGAGATATTCGAGTTTCTGGTAATAATATTCATGGATATAAAGATATGTTAAACCTAAAACTATGGGGAATGCTTTACACGAAATGTACAACTACAAAACCTATTGATATTACTACCTTAGAAGAGGCTACTAAGTGTAACATTACAACCAGCAAATTTTCATATGTATCATTATACGATATTAAAGAAGCATTTGATAATTATGAAGAAAATTTTAAAAGTATATATTTCGAATTATCTAAAATTGAGTCTATGCTTATTAAACTAAATAAAGAACAAGTTAAACTCTGGGCTAAAAGTTTTCAAGATACTTTGAAATCAAGGTATACCTTTTCAGAGTTCCCCGCAGTACTAAAAGAATTTTCTGATGCACCAATTCAAGACTATTTAGTACGAGTTAATATAGAAAACGAAAAAGTTATAAAACATAATGCTTTAATAATGAAACAAAAAGAATTAGAAATTGCTCGTAAAGAAGCTTTGAGATTGGAAAGAATCAAAAACGAAAATGCTAAAAATAAATTTTTGAATGCCCAAAAAGCACAACTGAAAGAAATCAATAATCTCAAAAAGCGTTTGTGGGGTCTTCAAGAGTCCCTCTTAAAAACGGCTTCAAATGGTGACCCAATTTGTAGTTACAAAAAAAATAGAATGGGCTTTATTGAAGCAAAATCAGGTGATAATTTAAAAGTCTTATGGAAAGGTGAAGTTCTCTATCATAGTTCTGGATTCTTCTTTGGTGGCATGCCATTAAAAGCAATGAGTAAAACTAAATTAGGTGAGTACAACTTTGAATATAAAATAATAGATGAATTAACCTGGGTCAAGAAGAAAGAAGTCAGTTCCTGCTCGTTTGATTTATAGTAAATTCCGAATTAGCCATAGTAGAGTCAAGTATTTAAGCTTGGCTTTTTTATGCCCAGAGTATCATTTTATTTGGAGAAGAGTAGTACAATTTATGAAAAGCTCTTCAGCCCTTTGAATCATGCGTTCATTAAACGCCATCTATTATTCATGCAATAGTTTGCTCTTTAGTTGCAATAGCAACTACTGCTGTAAAAATATCAAACGTAGCATTATCTTTTAAATTAAAGATTTAGCGAGGACAAATTAAGGTATTATCATGTGTAAAAACAGATTTCAAAGTAAAGGAAAACAGCTAAGCATTATTCGCTTAGCTTAAACAAAAACATCCTACTTTTCATTCAAATAAAGTTCACGTGGTAAAAGTATGGGGTTTTCTCACGCGCTTTGAGTAGACTAATTGTAGTGAGCACAATAAGCTTTAGCTCGCCACTTGCATTTATGGCAATGCACTCTTGTTTGAGTGCATTGCGTTTTGTATCAGCGGCTACACCACACACAACATCGCCATTTTTTAAAATAAGCTCAATATTTAAATGGTGCATACAAGCAATTTCGATGTAATCGTAATGGTTGCAACGGATCATAAAGTTCTCTTTACATTATTTAGCTGGCTTAAGCAGCATTAAAGTGGCAATAACAATTAAGTTGCCCACATACCATAAATCTTTAATTACAAATTGGCCTAATCGATCTAATAACGCGCCTGAACTTAATGCGCCGGTGGCGGTAATTAAAAATGTTTGGGTCATTAAAAATACACTTAAACACGTTAAACCACTAACAATAATGAGCTTTTTATTGTTAATTAAAATGCCCGCACCGAGTAACACTGCAAATAATACATCAAACCCACCAATTACGTTTGATGCGCCTTGTACACTAAATACCGTGTATAACCACGACATAAACGGTGAAGTTTCTACTAGGCTTACAATGGCTTTGGCTTCAAACTCATAAAATTTCATGCCGTCAATCCACAGTAAAACCATCGCAACCGGTATAAAGTTTAAAAAAACATGTTGTTTGTCGGTGAGCTTATTTTTATAAAACAAAAATAAATACAAAGGAATAACAGCAAAGTATTTAATAATGCCTTGCCCACTGCCAATAATTGGAAAGCCTCCTAACTGTGCCATCCAACGGTTACTAGCCAATAAAGTAAGTAAAGACACAATGCAAACAATTAACGCTAAAACAGCTACTGGCATAGGCTTTAGTAATTTTAAATGTGCGGCTAGAGTGGCGAGTGCCAATGCAATCATAGCGGTGCCTGTGAGCAAACCTAACGTATTTACACTGAGTAAGTTATCATGTTCATAAAAGCTAAAGGTCGCTGTAAGTGTGTTTGGGTTTGCACCTAAAGCAAACGATACACCAAGCAACGCAAAGCTGAGTGTAAGTATGAAGATGAGTGCGTTATTTGTGTGTGTTAGGTTCATTGTGTGCTCATTAAATTTGTCATGCCTAATAAAGACCTTGTTATTTATAAAAAGCATTCAACCTAGCCAATCAAATATTCACACATCTGTAACTTAAAAAGTTATGTAAACGCACTTTTCAAAAGCAAAAAGCTCACAAAAATAAACATATCCTTTTGGTCAGGTTTATATATAAAAGCTATTTAAATTTCACCTAAAAGCTAACAAAAAAATTTAATCACCTCATATAAAAAAGAATAAAAACAAAATAAACCTCTGATATAAAATATAAAAATAAATACACCCCCTTGCTTTTAATGCTTGTTAAATTAACTAAACACAAAAAAGCTAACCGATCGGTCAGATATGGCATATTAACTGCAAAGTATTAATCATAATAAAACAGCTTTTTTCTTACTTGCGCAATAACAATACGAAAAAGCAAACAACAAACCTTATTAAAAACAGGGTGTTAAAAAGCTAAGGGGGTCTGTGTGATTCAGTTTCTATTAAATGACACGCCAATTGAAGAACAAGAATGCTCGCCAAGTCTCACCATTTTGGACTGGCTTCGCACCAAAAAAGGGAAAATGGGCACCAAAGAAGGGTGTGCTACAGGCGATTGCGGCGCGTGCACAATTTTAGTTGGCGAAGAAAAACTAAACTCAAACGGTAACCCAGTTTGGCACTACCAAACTATGAACAGCTGCCTGCTTTTATTAGGCAATGCACACGCAAAACACATAGTAACCGTAGAGGCTGTAACAACGGGGCTTTACCCAGCCCTTAATGACTTACACCCAGTACAACGCGCATTAGTAGAGTGCCATGGTTCGCAATGCGGTTTTTGTACCCCAGGTATAATAATGAGCATGTTGGCGCTTTATATTAATAACCCGAGTTACCCAGGTAAAAAAGCTGCTATTCATGCTCTAGGTGGTAACTTGTGCCGCTGTACTGGCTACAGCCCTATTTTACTCGCGGTAGAAAAATCCTACAGCTATGAGTGCAAGAATGAGCCTTACTCAGCCATGGCCGCTCAGTTTAAAGCCTCACTTAATACGCAATATGATGACGATGTTCCATTTTTAAAAAATGGCCCACGCAAATTCTACTTGCCACAAAATGCTAAGCAGCTAGTTGAACTAAAAGCGCTATATCCGCATGCACACTTGGTTGCTGGTGGCACCGACTTTGCCATTGAGCTTAGCCAAAATATGCTATTACCCGATGTAATAATATCCCTCAGCCAAACCAGTGAGCTGTGCACTTTAACCGATAACAGCGGCGAGCTACATATTGGTGCAGCACTACCTTACAGCCAATTTGTTGAAGCGTTTTACACTTACTACCCTGAGTCTAAAGAGCTGTTTGAACGCCTTGGCTCTAACCAAGTACGTAATAGTGGCACCTTAGGTGGCAGCATAGGAAATGCCTCTCCTATTGGCGATCCAGCCCCATTATTAATTGCACTTAATGCCACCATGGATTTATTAAGCGCAGCAGGCACACGTACCATAAACGTGGCTGACTACTTTGTTGATTACAAAAAAACAGTCATTAAAAGCGATGAAGTAATTAGCAAAATTACCGTACCAAAACGCCCAGACTCGTTAAAGCTTGCGTGTCATAAAATTTCAAAACGCTTTGAAGACGATATATCTACTGTGTGTTTAGTACTGGCTATTGAGCAAACACAAGGCGTAATTAGCAATGCCCGCTGCGCCATGGGCGGTATGGCAGCAATACCCAAACGCGCTGCGCACATAGAGCAAAAGCTTAATGCTCAGCCCTTACAAGTAAGTACGTTTATAGATGCCGCAGCCGCTATAAATGACGACTTTTCCCCCATGAGCGATGTACGCAGCAGCGCACATTATCGCACTACGGTAAGCAAAAACTTGCTACAGCGTATTGGTATTGAGTTTTCCGGTGCACAGCCTAGTAGTAATAAAAATAATAACATTGCCATTACGAGGATCTCACATGCGTCACTTTGAAATGGATAAACTAAAAGCCCAAGGCGGAAGCGTTGGCCAATCTAAGTATCACGAAAGCGCAATAAAACAAGTATGTGGCAATGCAAACTACGCCGACGATAACCCAGAGCCTCATGGCTGCTTACACGCCTACCCAGTACTTGCGCCCATTACCAGCGGCTTTATTAAATCAATTGATACAAGCAAAGCGCTTGAAGTGGCAGGTGTTAAGCGTATTTTATCGGCTGATGATGTACCCGGTAAGCTTGATATTGGCCCAATATTCCCAGGTGATGTGCTATTAACCAATCACGAAATTCAATACCACGGGCAACCTGTGCTGGTAGTCGTTGCCGACAGCTACGAAATGGCGCGCCGCGCTGCTCGTTTAGTGGTTATAGAGTGCGAGCAAACCACCCCCATACTTGATATTAAAGAAGCGATAAAAAAAGAGCACTGGGTAAGACCGCCACATTCACTCAAGCGCGGTAATAGCGAGCAAGCCATAAATAATGCAGCCCACCAACTTAAAGGTGAAATACACATAGGCGGGCAAGAACACTTTTACCTTGAGGGGCAAATAGCACTCGCTCAGCCCGACAACGATGGCGGGATTCATGTGCAATGTTCTACGCAGCACCCAACCGAGGTGCAGCACTTAGTTGCCAAAATTTTAAAAAAGCCATTTAGCTTTGTAAACGTAGAAACCCGCCGAATGGGCGGTGCTTTTGGCGGCAAAGAAACTCAAGGCGCGCCGTGGGCTTGCCTTGCAGCGCTTGCGGTTTATTACCTTGGCTGCGCCGTTAAAATGCGGCTAGCCCGCAGCGACGACTTTAAACTTACCGGTAAACGCCACCCATTTTATAATCAATACCATGTAGGGTTTGACCAAAATGGCCTAATTGAAGGCGCTGATGTAACCGTAAATGGGTTTTGTGGTTATTCGCCTGACTTATCCGATGCCATTGTAGACCGCGCCATGTTTCATGCCGATAACGCTTATTACTACCCAGCCGCCACAATTAAAGGGAATCGCTGTAAAGTTAATACTGTAAGCCACACCGCATTCAGAGGATTTGGTGGCCCGCAAGGCATGATCATGGGCGAGCTAATAATGGACGATATAGCCGCTAAATTGGGTAAAGATCCGCTTGAGATCCGAAAACTTAATTTATACAAAAAAGGCCGCGACACTACGCCGTATCATCAAACAGTAGAGCAGCATATTTTAAAAGATATGATAAGCCAGCTTGAGGAGTCGGGTGATTACTGGGCGCGAAAAAAGGCAATTAAAGCCTTTAATGCATCATCGCCCATTATCAAAAAAGGCCTTGCGATGACGCCGGTTAAATACGGTATATCGTTTACCGTACAGCACTTAAACCAGGCGGGTGCACTCGTGCATGTATATAGCGATGGATCAATTCATTTAAACCATGGCGGCACCGAAATGGGTCAAGGGCTTAATACAAAAATAGCGCAAATTGTAGCCCATGGCTTTGGCGTTGATTTTGACGCAGTAAGCATAAGCGCTACTCGTACCGACAAAGTACCAAACACCTCGCCAACTGCTGCATCAAGCGGGACTGACCTAAATGGCATGGCGGCGCTAAACGCGGTAAATACTATAAAAGAGCGTTTAATAAACTTCATAAGTGAGCACTTTGAAGTAGACAGCCAAAGTATTGTATTTAAAGATAACCTGATTACCTTTAGTAAAGGCGAAATTAGCTTTAGCGAACTTGCAAACCTTGCTTACATGAATCGAATATCGCTTTCATCAACCGGTTATTACGCCACGCCTAAAATTCATTACGACAGAGCGAAAGGCGAAGGCCGCCCATTTTTTTACTACGCGCACGGCGTAGCACTGAGCGAAGTAGAAGTAGATACGCTGACAGGCGAAAACACCGTAACCCGTGTTGATATTCTGCACGATGTGGGCAGCTCAATTAACCCAGCACTTGATATAGGGCAAGTTGAAGGGGCTTTTGTGCAAGGTATGGGCTGGCTTACCACCGAAGACCTACAATGGAACGAAAAAGGCCAGCTTGCCAGCTTTGGCCCAGCTAACTATAAAATTCCGGCTATAGGCGATACCCCAGCCGAATTTAACGTCAATTTATATAACTCTGCCAACCCAGAAACCACCGTTTTTAGATCAAAAGCAGTTGGCGAGCCGCCGTTTATGTTGGCCTTTAGTGTGTGGAGTGCGATTCGTAACGCCATAAGCAGTGTGGCTGATTACAAATACACCGCTCCACTTGATACGCCTGCTACACCTGAACGTGTATTAAATGCAATTGAGCAAACCGCTAGCTGGTTTAAGGAGCAGCAACATGGCTAATTTAAATGAGTCATTTCAGGGTTTTCATACTCAAAATTGGGCGCAGGCTATAAATGAGCACGAACAAAGCGGCACTAACTATGTTATTGCGACAGTGCTGGGAACCAATGGCTCAACCCCTCGTGGCACAGGCTCTAAAATGGTAATAAGCGGCGAGCATATTTACGACACCCTTGGCGGTGGCCACCTTGAATACGTAGTAATAGAAAAAGCCCGCGAGCTACTTGCCAAAGGTGAGACGGCGCAAGTGATAGAGCAATTTAACCTAGGCGCAAATTTAGGCCAATGCTGCGGGGGAGCTGCCACCGTTATGCTTGAGTGCATGCAATGCGAGCGCTTTACGCTTGATATTTATGGCGCAGGACATGTAGCACAGGCGCTTATTGGTATATTGGCGCAATTACCTATGCGTATACGTTGGATAGATAGCCGCGCCGATGTATTCCCGCAAGTTATTCCTAATAACGTAATAAAAGTGGTTGATGAGGAGCCAACTGAGCAAGTTAAACGCGCGCCAAAGGCTAATAATTACTTAATATTAACCCATAACCACCAGCTCGACTTTGCACTCACACAAGCCATTATTAAACGCGCTGATGCCAATTGGCTTGGTGTAATTGGCTCAGATACCAAAGCAAAACGCTTTAAACAACGCTTAGCTCATCGCAATTTTACCACCGAGCAAATAAACCAAATGACCTGCCCTGTTGGGCTTGAAAATGTAACGGGCAAGCTCCCTATGGAAGTAGCCATTTCGATTAGCGGGCAGTTAATTGGCCTTTATCAGGCTATGCAAACCCATGCGCCCAAACGCCAAGGCCTGCAATGGCGCGTACTTAAAAATGCATTAATTAGCACCACGCACGAGGAAGAAAGCGCATGAGTAGCTTAAAAATTAACGACCTAAATGCAGCGCAAGCGCATCAAGCATTAGAGCACTGCTGCGCCGCTCCTAACTGGGTAAGCGGTATGCTAAATATCATGCCATTTGAAAATAAAGATCACCTCTTTCACAGTGCGCAAACCGTATGGGATAGCCTAAGTGAGAGCGATTATTTGGCCGCTTTTGAAGGCCACCCGCAAATAGGCGATTTATCAACATTAAGTAAAAAGTACGCCGCTACCGCAAAAAAAGCGGGGCACGAACAATCGGGTATGAGTAAAGCAAACGAGCAAACCCTAAAAAAAATGATTGCGCTAAATAAACAATACCTCAGTAAATTTGGCTTTATTTTTATTGTGTGTGCCAGCGGTAAAAGTGCTGAGAAAATGCTTGAGCTAATAGAGCAGCGCGTACACAACACCCGCGAAAAAGAGCTAACAATTGCCGCGGGCGAACAAGCCAAAATAACAAAAATAAGATTGGAGTCATTGCTATGAATAAAAGTATGAATAAAAGCCCTATCACTACCCATATTCTCGATACCAGTACAGGCAAGCCGGCTGAAAATGTCACAGTAAAATTGTTTGTTCACACTAATAACGAGTGGCAATTAATTGCTCAAGGTAAAACAAACAGCGACGGGCGCATTACCGACTGGCTAAATACAGACGTAGCATTTGCAACCTATAAGTTGGTATTTGATTTAGATAGTTACTATAAAAACCAACCTACCCCAGCGTTTTACCCAGAAGCGCAAATTACCTTTAGATTACAAGATCAAAAACACCATCATATTCCATTATTGCTTAGCCCATTTGGCTACTCAACGTACAGAGGCAGCTAATTATGAGCACCCACAACAATAATAAACTAACCGTAATTTGTGCCAACATACTCGATTTTGTTGACGACCCTGCCATAGCAGGCGAAAGCGCCCATCGCTATTTTGAGAAAGGCGCGTTAGTTATTCAAAACGGTAAAGTGGTTAACCTTGGTCACGAGCAAGACATACTGCCAAGCTTAGATAAATCAGCCACTATTATTCGCCACGATGGCAAATTGGTTATGCCTGGCATGATAGACACGCACATACATTTGCCACAAACCGAAATGGTCGGCGCGTATGGCGAGCAACTTTTAAGCTGGCTTACAGAATACGCCTTCCCAACCGAAAAAAAGTTTGCCAGTGAAGTGTACTCAAGTGAGGTTTCAAACCGCTTTTTAGATGAGCTACTACGTAATGGCACCACCACCGCGCTAGTCTTTGGTACGGTACACCCACAATCGGTTGATGCGTTTTTTAACGAATCTCAAAAACGTAATTTACGCATGATTGCTGGTAAAGTGATGATGGACCGTAATTGCCCTGACGATTTATCAGATTGCGCGCAAACCAGTTACGATCAATCAAAAGCACTAATAAAAAAATGGCACAATGTTGATAGGTTGAGCTACGCGGTAACGCCACGTTTTGCGCCTACATCAACCCCCGAACAACTGCAAAAATGTACTCAATTATTAGAAGAATACCCTGACACGTACCTGCATACGCACTTATCTGAAAACAAAGACGAGTGTGAATGGGTAAAAGGGTTATTTCCCGATGCCGATGACTACTTAAGTGTTTACGAGCAAGCTAAAATGGTGCGTAAACGTTCGGTATTTGCTCATAGTATTCATTTATCTGAGCGTGAGCTTTGCTGCCTTGCAGATAACAACGCGGCTATTTCGCACTGCCCTACCTCTAACTTATTTTTAGGCTCAGGCTTATTAAACTTAAAAGCCTGTGAAGAGCACGGTATAAACGTAGGCATGGGTACAGATGTAGGGGCAGGAACAAGTTTTTCTATGCTGCAAACAGGTAACGAAGCGTACAAAATTCAGCAGCTTCAAGGTCAAAAATTCTCAGCTTTTAAGGGCCTATACTTAGCAACTCTTGGCGGTGCGCGAGCCCTTGATTTAGAGGGCACCATAGGTAATTTTGCAATAGGTTGCGAGGCTGACTTTATTGTAATGGATTACGCCGCCACCTCGTTTTTAAAATTCAGAATTGGCCATGCAAAAACCCTGCACGAGCAACTCTTTGCCATGATGATGTTAGGCGACGACCGCTGCATTGAACAAACCTACATCATGGGTACAAGCGTGTATAAGCGCGATGATAAAAAACAATTTACAGCCACCCAGACACCGCAATTAGAAGAGGCTTAGCCAATGGAAAATTATTTATTTGAGCTTGCTCACTTAGTACTGCGTTATTTTCATGTAATTGCGGGCATAGCCTGGATTGGGGCATCGTTTTATTTTGCATGGCTTGATAACAACTTACAAACACCACCCCAGTGGAAACAAAACAAAGGCATAAAAGGCGATTTATGGGCCGTGCACGGCGGTGGCTTTTACGAAGTGGCTAAGTATCAAAATGGCCCTGAACAAATGCCACACACCCTGCACTGGTTTAAATGGGAAGCCTACACAACGTGGATCACGGGTATTTTATTATTTAGCCTACTTTATTATGTTGGCGCCGATGTTTACCTAATCGATAACAGTAAAAGTGAGCTCAGTAAATTTGCTGCTATTGGCGCATCGCTTGGATTTATTGGCTTAGGTTATGGTGTTTATCGTTTGTTGTGTAAAACCCCGCTTGTTGAAAACGGCAAAGCGTTTATTGCTGTGGTTATTGGCATATTGGCCCTTTGGACTTACGGGGTCGATCAGCTATTTAGTGACCGCGCGGTTTATATTCATGTAGGTGCGCTTATTGGTACGTGTATGGTTGGCAATGTGTACCACATTATTATGCCAGGGCAACGCTACATGGTAAGCGAAGTAGAAGCTGGCCGCATTCCTGATTCAGCACCGGGTTTAAAAGCAAAGCTGTGCTCTATTCATAATAACTACGCCACGTTACCTGTGGTATTTATTATGCTGAGCAACCACTTTCCATATACCTACAGCCACAGCTTTGGCTGGCTTATATTAATTGCGCTATTTGGCATTGGCATGTGGATACGCCATTACTTTAACTTAAAGCACCAAGGCGTTAATAAACCCTCGGTACTTATAAGTGGTATTGCCGCCTTTTTTGCCTTAATGCTGGCTATAGCTCCGTGGCATAGCAGCCCAACAAATGCAGGCGAAAACGCACCTTTACAAGCAAGCATTACCGACACTCAAGCGTGGGATGTAATCAGCAAGCACTGTACACAGTGCCACAGTGAAACACCTACCTCTGAGCTTTTTCAAACAGCGCCGCTTGGCTTTAAGCTCGACTCACTTGCTGATGTAAAAAAAGCCAGCACGCTTATTCATACCCGCGCAGTTATAACAAAAGACATGCCATTGGCAAATATGACCAAAATGACTGATGCAGAACGCGAAATGCTAGGCTCTTGGCTCACAGCGCTTAAAAAGGAGCAATAACATGAGCGAGCAATTTAAACACTACCCGCGCGATTTAGTTGGTTATGGCTCACAGGTACCCCATGCAAATTGGCCCAATAAAGCCCGCATTGCTGTGCAAGTGGTATTAAATTACGAAGAAGGCGGCGAAAACTGTGTACTGCATGGTGATGCAGCGGCCGAAACGTTTTTATCTGAAATAGTCAGCGCCCCGCATGTAGAAGACCGCCACATAAGCATGGAGTCTATTTACGAATATGGCTCGCGCGCGGGTGTGTGGCGTTTACTTAAACTCTTTAAAAAATACGATATACCGGTCACCATTTTTGCTGTGGCAATGGCCCTTGAGCGCCATCCCGATGTAGCTAAAGCGTTTGTTGATGCAGGGCACGAAATAGCAAGCCATGGCCTGCGCTGGATTAATTATCAACATATAGATATGCAAACCGAGCGCGAGCACATGCAAAAGGCCATTGAGATCATTCAAGCACTTACCGGTAAAAAGCCCAAAGGCTGGTACACCGGGCGTACAAGCCCAAATACTGCTGCCCTTGTGGTAGAAAATGGCACATTTTTATATGACGCCGACGATTACAGCGACGACTTACCCTTTTACAGTATTAAAGAAGGTAAACCACAGTTAATAGTGCCCTACACGCTTGATGTAAATGACATGCGCTTTGCTGCAGTGCAAGGTTTTAATGCCGGCGATCAGTTTTATAATTATTTAAAAGATGCCTTTGATACGCTTTATGAAGAAGGCGACCCACAAGGTGAAAACGCCCCTAAAATGATGTCGATAGGGCTGCATTGTCGCTTAATTGGCCGCCCTGGACGCATTAAAGCCCTCGCACGGTTTTTAGAATATGCCCGCTCTCATGAACAAGTTTGGTTTGCCACGCGCGAGCAAATTGCGGAGCATTGGCTAAAAACCCATCCATACAAAAAGCATAAATGTAATCCAGTAAAATAAAAAAGGCTACTAATACTGGGCTAAGGTCACTTTAGATGTAGTGGTTTACTTAACCATAGGCAGCAAAACCGCTACATAACGCTGGGCCCAGTTTGCAAGCTCTATTCTATTTCGTGAATTTGTTTTTTTGAAGGCACTATACAAATGAGTTTTTACGGTGTGATCACTTATATTAAGTTTATCCGCGATCGTATTATTACTCGCGCCTTGAGCAATTAAATGAATAACCGACTTTTCGCGTTTGGTCAGGTGAGCATAATCGTCTTGCTTTAAAGTAATATCGTCTTTTAAAGAGTTAAAAGAAGAAGCAACTAATAAAATATCACTAAATGCTTTAGAAATTACTTTTCGGGTAAACCACAGTTCATCGGATGTGACCCTAACTAGCCCCTTAAAAATAACTTCTGGCGCATCCGATTTATAAAAAACGCCATTAACATGATTTAATAATAAGTTTTTTTCGCAAACAGCCTCTTGCTCAACATTAAATAAAACAACCTTATGCTTTTTTGCTAAACAAAGTAAATCAGCAGGTAATAAATCAAGCCAGTTATTTTTAGCACCATCAATTAAATATAAATCAAACTTGTCGCGTGCGTCAGGTTTAGGCAATGCATCATCCATTTTTATATCACCAAAAATAGCCTGCATAGTTTTTAGTATAATTGTGTAACTTTCACAGTGAAAAGAAGATTGAAAGGTGGTTTTAACAAATACGGTGTGCGGTTTTAGCATAGATTTCATCCTTGAAACTTTGATACTAGGTTAACTAAAATACCCGATGTTTACAATGCGATTTTAATATTAAGAATAAAGAGAAAAAAGCAGCGAAAAAATTAATACATATAAATAACAATAGCTTAAAAATTAATTTATACTATACCTCATATATTATACTGCTCTGATCTGTTGAGCATTACCTATTAGCTTTATCTCAATACTCAGTACTGAAAAATTATACTGAGCCGTTATTTAAATTTTCCATAAATAACGACCACACTTTAAAACGTTATATTTTTGACTTTAATTTATTGAGTGCATCAACAGAGAAACCACGGTCGTAAAAATATAATATTTTCCCTGTGCTATCTATAAGAATAACGCGCGAATTGTTAGGGCTTTGGTTACCAGTAAATTTTTGCACCGCTTCACCGTCTTTATAAATAGTAATAACACCACCCCATAACTCTTTAGGAATCCCTTTGCGCATACCATTATCAATAAACGTGCTAAACATTCGCGGTGCCATGCCGGCAATGGTAGGTAACTCATAGGTAGGGAGTGTTACACCTGCCATATCTAAACCGATTAACCAGCGATCAATATCAAACTGGCTATCTTGTTTATAGCCTATAAGCAGCAAGGTTTTTTCAGTGTTAAAATCACTCGGAATAACAAATTCTTTCTTCTCTAAGCTTTCGCCAGTAATCGTTGGAAATTGCTTTCCGACAACTTGCTGATTAGGGTATTGCGATGCGCAGCCAGTTATTAAGAGTAACAAAAGCATTGTAAATATTGATCTAATCATTCTAATTAGCCTGTTTTTATAATAAATTTAACTGCTTATACGCTTTAAATAAGATCGTCGATCTTTTTTAAAGCGTTTGCTGTGCTATATACCGTTTAAATTTATCGACCTTCATTGGCCGGCCATATTTCCAACCTTGCCCATAATGTACACCCGCGCTTTTTAACATAGCTTCTTGCTCAGTTGTTTCTATTCCTTCAGCTACACAGGTGTAATTAAACTTACGCACTAACTCCATTATATTAGGGATCATAGACGCCTTTAAACCTTGCGTGGCTATATCTTGTACAAAAGTTCGGTCTATTTTTAACTGGTGGAAACTTAAATTTTGTAAATTTCTTAAATTAGAATAGCCAGTACCAAAATCATCCAGCGACAAATTAAATCCAGAATCAACCAGCGTTCTAAAATGAGCATGTGCAATGCTAGTATCGAGGTACTCGTCTTCGGTTATTTCTAGGCAAATAATAAAGCGTGAATTAATAAGTGCAGGCTCTTGTGTCAACAGCGATACATTTCCAAGCTCTACATCGCAAGGAAATATATTAATAGACACCTTAAAACCCGTTGGTAAATCGTCCAACTCTGTAAGCTCTTTAAGCACTTTTGCTACCATTGCTTGAGTAAACGACCACGTTAAATTATTTTTTCGTATCACCGGAATAAACTCATCGGGGTACAGTGGCCCGTATTTGTCTTTAAACCGAGCTAGCACCTCACAACCAATTACTTTACCTGTGTGCAAACAAATAATAGGTTGGTAAGTCCAATAAAATGAGCCCTTTGCTAAGCCTTTACGCACTCTATTATTAGTAGAACGACTAGCGGCAATTTGATAATCCACTATTAGCGCGCTCGACACACCCGTTAGGCAGGTTAAAATAAGAGAAATGATCAGCAAAAATTGATTGTCAGCGAAAAACTCACTCCATGGTGTTCTAACCGCAACGCAATATCCTTTATTTTTATTGCTGCACATAAGTGCGGTTTCAAATGGTATTTGTTTGTGGCTTACAAGCTCTTTACTCAAGCCGCTTTTACCTGCCAAATGAAATGACTCAGAACCCGTTTTATACGTTATTTCCCAGTACGGTGCTGCAATATTACTGCGACTAATGGCTGCAGTATCCATAATTAAATTATAGTTACCCTGCCTTACAATCACGACCTGCATTATTCGCTCTTCAAAAAGTAAAATTCTTAAGTTTGGCTCAAACCGAACTCTGATGTTATTGTCGTTTTTACTTTCAAGATTGTTACGAATATAGTCGGGGGTTCTATCGTTTATTGGGTTTTTTAGTACACCCGAACCTGTGGTACAAACAAGCTGATTATTTTTAAAAAAGCCGATATCTACAACATACTTGGCATCAAAAAGTGCACGTCGCATTTCAAGCAGGTTTTCGTCGCTACACTCAGAGAAGTTTAATGCATTTAAAGGAAAAAGAATTTGGCGTCGCTCGCTTACAGCAGCGTCTATGTGGTTAACAATTTGCTTTGCATCTTTTTGTATTGCAGCCGCTAATTTGTGCCCAGCAAAATACAATAAAACTAGGCTACCCACTACAAAAACCAAAACACCGGTTAAAACTGCAATTAATGACTTTTGTTGGTATTTTTTCATTATGTCCTTATTGCCTATAAAGCATTCACTATCAGTGTGTTCTCCATCATTGCATAATCAGCCTTAAATGCAAATAAGCTCACAATATTCATAGTATATTGCGTACTTATAATTTAAACATTAGCGTTAATTACGCATCAGCTTCATTTATTAAATTACACACTAAAGCCGCTATTTTTGCATGGCTATTGGCCTCTATATGTACCCCATCAATGGGTGAAACAGAAACGATTTTTTGTAAATCATAAAAGTTGGCATTTTTAATACACGCTACATTTTCAAACTCTTTACTTAAAGCTAGGTTTTTACTCGGTGCGCCCTCGTAAACATGTTTATATTGCCCTAGACAACTAACATAGGGTGGGCTCAATATTATGAGCTTAGGTTGTTTATAACCCTCGTAAAACCCTTCAATACCGTCTATTAAATTTGCTAAGCCATTCCCTATTTGCTCGGCAGTCAATTTAAAGCGCTTTTTTAAATCGTTAGTACCAAGGGCTATCACTATAGCAGTCACAGAGTGTGCTTCTAAAAGCGGTTTTAGATAACTTACCCCCGATAAGTCCCCATTAAATGGTGGATTATTCACAAGCGTACGATTAGGCTGTCCTGCTTCTATAATAGCAAATTGGTCACCTAGCCTTTCTGCTAATACCGACGGCCACCTTACTTTTTCCTCAAAACGCTTTCCCGTTGCGGGGTTTAATCCCCACGTATTTGAGTCACCAAAACATAAAATAGATTTTTTCATTAAAATGGATTCAAAGTGTAACCTTGCTGCTGAAGTTGAGCATGCGCGGTCATAGCAGATAAAGACATGGTAACGCCTTGTATAAGCTGTTTAGGCGTTACTTTAAAGTGAGTAGCCGACTGCCCGCACACAAATACCTGCGTGTTATTTGCCAATAATTGTTTTATTAAGCTCGCGTTTTTATTATCAACGTTAAAGCGTTTTTTATATTCATCGTTCGATAGCACATCTACACTTGCACCACCATGTATAACTAATGCTAACTTAATATTCTCTGGTTTAATGCCATGTGCAACATGCATATTTATAAAGCGGGCAAGTGAGTTCATCGCATTATTTTGCTCGCCTTTTTTAGCGCCATCGGCCACATCAAACGCTATTTTAAATTGAGTCGAATCATTAATCGCTGCATGCTCTGGTACTTTATAGTAATAACCAAAACCGTTAATAGGTTGCTTATTAGCGAAAGATAATGGGCTTAACAACAAAAGTAATAGTAAATATTTCATAAACAACCCTTTGGCTTTTTTAGTGTATAAATAAAGTACCAGATGCTTTGTACAAAAGGCAGTTATTCACGATAAAGTGTGTGAACTTTTATGGTGATGCGTTAAAAAACGCATGCCTAAATAACTAAATGTGTTTTTAAACATCGCAACAAAAGCATCTGGTGCCTCACTCGACGACGCATTCGACAGCAACGAAAAATCTTTACTGCGCAGTAAACGCAACTTTGGTTTTAAATGTTCGTCATCCATGTAATCGGTAATTCTGTCTATGAATGTTTTCATTTGTGTTGTGGTGCTATACCAATACACTGGCGAAGCAAATACCCAATGGTCGTAATTTAAAAGTGATTCAAAAAGTGAGAAAAATTCATCATCAGTGTATTTTTTACTGTAACTGTAAGGCGGTATTTTAAATTCATCTAAACACACAACATGCAGCTCATTTTGCTCAGCAAAACTTTTAACATGTGCGGCTGTGTTACCATTTTTTCTTGCCGATGAATAAATAATAACGGTGTTACGACTAAGTTTTTGTTGCATTTTTCCAGCTCCTTTTTTAATGTTGAAGGGAGCTTAAAACCTCAAGTTATATTGAGGTCAATACATGGAATAAAATTAATGTCTGCTGAGCAAAAAAAGCTGATCGACGCCACTTTAACAGTAGGTTACGTAGCAAAAAGAAGTGGTGTAAAAGTGTCTACATTACACTTTTACGAAACTAAACATTTAATAAAAAGCTGGCGAAACAGCGGCAATCAACGCCGCTACAAACCCGACGTACTTCGCCGAGTGGCCGTTATAAAAGCAGCACAAGCCATGGGCATTTCGCTAGACGATATAAAACAAACACTTGCCTCACTCCCCGATAACCGCACGCCCACTAAAAAAGATTGGTCTGCGCTTTCAAAACGCTGGCAAGCTCAATTAGATGAACGCATAGCGTATATGCAACGCATACGCGACCGCGTAGATGGATGTATTGGCTGTGGGTGTTTATCACTTAAAAGCTGCCCTATTTATAATAAAGACGATCATTTAGGGAGTGAGCAAAGTGGAGCTGTATTGTTAAAAAGTGGTTAAATCACACAATGTGATTAGTGAAAAAACTAGTGACATGAATATTTAATAAATCATTGATTATTAAATGTTCATTCATTAATATATTTCGCTTCAAAGGAAGTAAAAAAAGGATTTTGCAGTGAACCCCACAACTCCGTCATCTCAAAGTGAGCCCAAAAACCCTGCGGCCACTCAAAAACTAGCTCAAGCACTTAAAACAGTTGATAACAAAGAGCTAAAAAGCACAGGCTTTTGGTTAAATCAACTTTTTATGGTTATCTCTACCATATTTGGCGTGTATTTAGCCGCTCAAAGTGGTTTAGAACAAGCTTTAAAATTTGATTCTTTTAGTAAAATGGAAGACAACTATTATCTACGGACTTCTTTATTTGATGAAGTTAACGATAACGTAAATGCCGTTGCGGAATATGCAGAGCGCTTAGCAAAAAGCCCACCAAAATCTGAAATGGAATTTTTTAAACCTACTTTAGAGAAGTACATATGGAAAACAATGCAGTTTTCACGTACTACACTTGAAACACCCAGTGAGTTTTTAACTAAAATTCGTCGGTTTTATTCTCGAGCAGACTTTGTAATCAATGCAGCAATATCAAGGAAAATGTCAGCTAAGCAAGCCGCAATTGAACTAAAAAAAATTACTCATTTAATAAAAGATGAAACATTACCCGCATTAAAACAAAATGCTGAACAGTTAAAAATGGAATTAAAACAAAATGATATTTCTGTTGGATCGCTAAAGGAGCTAAAAAATGCCAACTAAACACTGCCCACATTGTAAAACACACGCTTTAGAAGCTACAAATTACCAAGGTGAAGAAATAGACATCTGCCGTGAATGTGGCGGCCTTTGGTTTGAAAAAAATGAAGTTAATCGCATGATTGACGAAATCAACGATGGTCCTGTCGGTGAGAAATTTGAAACCAGCTTTGGGATTCATTAGGTATTTCAGAACTTGACTGTCCTGATTGCAATAAAAGCTTGGAACGTTTTCATCTTCTAGAAGATTTTCATACCGAAATTGATATTTGTAGGCATTGTGATGGTACCTGGATTGATAAAGATGAGCTTGAAAGCGTTGAAAAAAGTCCAGAATTAAAAGCTACTCTAAACGAGCTAAATCAAAGAACAAGCTGGAAAACGTATTTTTTTCAATTTTTAACTCAAATGCCTGTTGAATATAATATAAAACCTCAGCGAAAAGCATGGGTCACTTTCAGTTTAGTAGCACTCAACACATTAATTTTTGCTTTATACTTTTTCAATAGTGAAGCATTTGGCTTCGCCATTGAGTTTTTTGCCATGACACCGTCAGATATAAGTGAAGGCAATGAAGTATGGACACTACTCACTTGTATGTTTTTGCATGGCTCAATAATGCATTTGCTAGGGAATATGTATTTTTTATATGTGGTAGGTGACAACTTAGAAGATGTTTTAGGGCACAAGCGCTTTTTAATCTGGTATTTAGTGTGTGGGCTAATAGCTTCTCTCTCTAGTTACCTTGTTAGCCCAACATCAGCAATACCTAGTGTAGGTGCAAGTGGTGCAATTGCGGGCTTATTTGGTATGTACTTAATGTGGTTTAGGCATGCCAGCCTCACTTTTATGATTATTATCTACCAGAAAAAACTGTCAGCTGCTTGGTTTTTTGCAATTTGGTTGATTATAAATATATCTGGTGCGTTAAGCGGCCCTGATGGCATTGATTATGGCGCACATATTGGGGGCTTTGTTGCCGGGTTATTGATTGGCTATTTTTTAAAAAATAAAATATTAGAACAAAACCCTATTATTAGATTACTTAACCAAAGCGAAGCACAGTTAAAACGCTAATGTTGTTATTCAACCATCGCCCCACTGATTTAGTTGTTTTTCAGTGGGATCGTTTTTTAAAGGCTTATATTAGCTATTTCCAAATACCCAAAAAACTCTAAAGCAAAAAAATATAAAACTATATTTAATAAAATGCACACCCAAAGTACCGTTATAAAACGCTTTTTTTGTGATTTATGACGCAATAATTGCTGAGCTATTAACGCCCCTGGCCAGCCCCCACATAGTGCTAATAAATGAAGAGTTCGCTCGCTTGTACGAGTTACTTTTTTATTTACCGACTGCTTAGCTTTGTGTTTATCCCACGCATACATAATAAATGTTATGGCACTAATAGCAGTTATATAAGTAGGCGCCAAAATAGTTACGCCCCACTGAAAATGTACAAACCATACTATGGATATAAAAAGTAAGGATAGAATTATTAAGATTTTCTTTATCAAGTAATTATCGCCTATACTGGTCTGTATCAATTCAAATAATAAGAGAATAATTATGACATATTTTAAAGTGCTATTTTTTACTTTGTGCTTTTTAGCTTTTACAACTCACGCAAAAGAACAACCACTTAAACTTGATAAACACCTTAGTGTATTTCAGCCTTATTTAGGCTCGTGGCAAGCTGATTTTGATGTTGCACCAGGCACTAAACCAGTTCAAGACGTAGGCTTATGGGAGCGTGCGCTTAATGGTAAGGCAATAAGAACAAAACACTCTATTAATGAGGGTGAATATGGTGGCGAGTCGATGATTTTTTACGATAGCAAAAAAGACTCATTGGTTTTTTATTATTTTACAACAGCCGGTTTTTATACAAAAGGCACTATAAAAGTACTCAGCCCTACGCAGTTTGTTGCTTACGAAGAGGTTACAGGTAGTAAAGAAGGTATTACTAAAGTGAAGTCGACCAGCGATTTAAAAGATGGGAAATTGGTTGTGTCTACCTCCTATTTAAAAAAAGGTGAATGGACCAAACCAGAGTCACGCATTTATACGCGTAGCAATCAAGCCGTAAAATTCAAATAGCTCCCGGTGCTTACGGCACAAAAAAGGCAGCTTTCGCTGCCTTTTTTGTTAATTATAACGCGATTATTTTGCGAATTTTTTAAATGGTTCGTCCACTGGCGTATTTGCTATGTGGTTAGTGTAGTTGCTCATTACCTTTTGCGATAAACCTACAATAATCTCTAGTAGTTGCTGTTGACCGTAACCCGCTGCAAAAAACTTTTCTATTTGCTCGTCACTAATTACGCCACGTTCACGCGTCATAGCCAATGTTGTTTCACGTAATGTTTCGAGTTTTGCATCTGCAAGCGGTGTTTTATTCACTAAAGCATCGACAATACCTTGGTCAACTTTCATTGACGCTGCAATGGCACTGTGTGCTGGTACACAGTAATGACAGTCATGTTCAACGTTAATTGATTGCCATACCACTGTTAACTCTTCTGCGTTAAATGAAGTGTTTTGAAATAATTCGTGAAGTACTTGGTAACCTTTTAATAGCGTTGGTGCTTCAGCCATTACTGCGTGTAAATTAGGTAACATGCCAAATGCAGCAACTGAATCGGCTAATAAAGGTTTTGACTCTTCAGGTGCATTTTCTGCTGTATATAAAGTAAATTCTGCCATTGTTAGCTCCAAAAATAAGTTGTTTAAGTAACGTCGAAGCACATACTATTTGATTTTGAGCGACCGCTCAAGTTAAAATTGAGCAAATGTTCAAAATAATTGAGAAACAGCATGGTCAACAAAGTTAAATTTGAGCGCGAGACTGTTGTCCGCCTTGCCAGTCAGCTATTTTGGGAAAAGGGATTTAATGCCACTTCGACCCGCGATCTACAGGACGCAATTAATATGCGCCCAGGTAGTATCTATTCTGCGTTTGGCTCAAAGGAAGGGTTGTATATTGAGTCTTTAAAAAATTACACCATGCAAATAGAAGATCAAATAAAAACGTGTTTATTGGCTTCGCCTACTATTATTGGTGGTTTACAAACGTTTGTTGAAAACGTCATCATTAAAGATAAAAAAAATTCCCCGAGCGCCATTTGCATGCTAGTAAAAGCAAATTGTGAGTTTGCCGATGAAGACAGCTGTTTGTATTCATTAAGCCTTGATTTATCAGACAAATTTGAAGATTATTTAAGCGATTTATTTGCACAAGCCATTGCGCGTGAAGAGCTAAAAGGCGAGGTTAGCCCAAAAGACTATGCTCGCTTTTTTAAAGTGCAATTTACAGGGCTACGCGGCTACTTTAACCGCCCGGGTGTTGAAGAGCTTGCACAACCTATGATTGATCAAATGTTTAAAATTATGAGAGCGCTCTAAGCTAAACAACTCAATGAATGACAAAAAACGGCGGTAATACAATTACCGCCGTTTTTTATTTTTAGGAATGATGTACCTGTTAAGTTTTTAACTTATTGAGTTCGCTATCTTGTTGAGCAACTAGCTTATTAAGAACTTCGCTACTATCGCCTGCCTGCGAAGATAAACCAGACAACTGAGATGCCGCATCAGAAATAAGCGTTAAATTACGATTTATTTCTTCTGTTACTAAGCTTTGCTCTTCAGCAGCTGTTGCAATATGCGTTATTTGATTGGTTATTTCATCCACTTTTACAACCACACTGTGCAACGCGTCAAAGGCGACAGAGGTTTCGTCAACCGCATTTTGTGCTCTTACAACGCCTTTTTCTATTACGGTGGAAGCATTACCAACTTCATGCAGTAGGCTGTCTATTAGGTTGCTAATGTCATCAGTAGATGAACGGGTTTTAGAAGCAAGTGCTCGTACCTCATCAGCAACAACTGCAAAACCTCGGCCGTGTTCGCCAGCCCTTGCTGCCTCAATGGCTGCATTGAGTGCCAGTAAATTAGTTTGCTCTGAAATGGTTCTGATCACATCTAAAATTTGCGTTATGTCTTTACTACGCGTCGCTACTTTTTCAACGGCTTGGTTTGCCTCTTTTATTTCTTCAGACATGGTTTTTACTTGCGTCATAGCCGACGACAAGCTCGACTCACTGCTTACCACTAAGCCGTTTATTTCGTCAGCTTGCTGCGCTGATTGCTCTGAAGCTCTTGCTACTTCAAGCGCCGTTGCGCTCATTTCGTTCATAGCGGTAACAACGCTTTCTATTTCTTTAAACTGCGCCTGCACATTATGTTTTGTGTCGATGGCTATATGCTGAGCAATTTCGCCTTGTTGCTTAGTCTGATCTGATACGGCTTTAAGCTCAGCAATTAGGTCGCGTAATTTAGTTAAAAAGCGATTAAAGCCACCAGCCAGTGCAATTAGCTCGGCATGGCTGTCTACATGTAAGGTGTGTGTTAAGTCGCCTTCTGAACTGGCTAGGTTATCAACGCGTTCTTGTATTTGTTCAAGTGGGGCTATAACACCTGCTACAACAAATTTCATAACTACAAAAGCAACACCCGCAATAATTAAGCCGGTTACTAAAATAATAGTGCCCAATGCTGCTGCGGTACTTTGCATATTTTCACTCAAAGCCTGTGGGCCAGCCAGAGCTAAATTTGCAGGTACTTCAATAATGAGCGACCACTGAGTGTCTGCAAGCTTTATATTTATGGGGTAATTAACCAGGTAAGTGTCATCCGCTTTTAAAAGATTGTTTTCACCTCGTACCTTTTCAACTTTACTGGTAATAGTGGATGACATTGCTTCTTTATAAGGCCGGCCAAGCTTGGTTTTGTAGTGGCTACTGCCTACGATTAAACCAACATCACTTAATAAGGTAACCTTAGCTTGACCGTTATACAGCTCTTTTGAAAGCTGCTCTGTTAATTTTTGAAAAACCGGCAACGTTAAATCAACGCCAGATATACCAACAAACCGGCCGTCTCTGACAATAGGAACCGTAAGAGACGTCATCATTTCTGAGTTGCCTGGCGTAATTTCGTATAAGTAAGGTTCCATAATACACGGCTTTACGTTGTCTTTAGCACACAAATACCATTCAGACTCTCGCAGGCCAAATTCATTAAGCTTAGTGAAATATTTTTCGGCAGGGTCGTCTACAACTTGCTGCTCGACCACGCCTTCTTTACTGCGAGTAAAATAAATTTCGAGTGTACCAGCACCGTCAACAGAGTGACTGTAACCGTTTGTAAATTGAGTATCTTTTGAATCATACCCATTTACTTCAAACTGGGAATAGATGGAAGAAAGCGACTCATTATTATTTAAAATGGATTTATTAAGATTAACAACGGATTCGCGGCTAAGTGCGTCATTACCCGCCGTGCCACTTAATATGGCAGCTAGTGAAAAAGGGACACGGTATGCTTCGTTAATAAACCCTGCAATTCTTTCACCGTATACAGCCGCGTTCGCACTTAGTTTTTCTTCAACTTCTGCCACTATGTATTTTTCTGATTGGCTTGATAGCTCATCGTTACTCGACGACAGCTCCCACCACAGAATGCTCGATAGCAGTAACACGGTTATAAATATGCTACCTACTGTAAGCCATAATAGTTTTTTTGCTAACGATATTTCTCGCATTGACCTGCCCTTTGTTTAAACTACAAGTACAGTTTAGACGATTTTACTAATCAAGCTATCGATAACCGCGAACAAAATTTAATTTAATACAATACGTTGAGCTTTAACGCTTAGCCAAAATAGCTGTGGTTATTGAGGCACCTATGAGTAAAGCAACGCTCACCCATAAACATGCTACAAAACCATAAACCTGAAACACCCACCCCGAAAGCACCGTACCCAGTAAACGCCCCATGGCATTGGCCATATAATAAAAGCCAACATCAAGCGATACACCATCGCTTTTAGCAAAGCTGACAATTAAATAACTATGCACAGATGAATTAACTGCAAATACACCGCCAAATATAAGTAAACCTATAATCAAGGTGGCATGCACAGCAACATCAAATTGCATAAGTAGTGCTAAAAGTGCAGTTACACCACTTAATAGCAACACCCATAAATAGGCATGTTTAACGGTATCTACACTTGAATTGCTGGTGCCTGTAATACGCGGCGCTTGCGATTGCACACCACCGTAGCCAATCACCCAAAGTGCCATAAAGCCACTAACCCACCAAAAGTTCCAGTTAAACTGCTGGGCTAAATAAATAGGTAAAGCCACTACAAACCATACATCACGCGCGGCAAACAAGCATAATCGTGCTGCACTTAGTAAATTTATTGCACGGGATTTAGAAAATAACTCTTTAAACTTAGGCTTATTTTTAGCTTTACCCATGTCGCCTTTTAAAAATACAACGCTAATCATCCACGCAATAGTAAGTAGTATAATAAGTGCTTTTAAAGCCCCGACAAAGCCCAATACCGTAAGTAGTAACCCGCCTAAAAAGAAGCCGACCCCTTTTAACGCATTTTTAGAGCCCGTTAAAATAGCCACCCATTTATAAAGCTGGCCTTGGCCGCTTTCTCCCTCAGGCACTAAGTGTTTAATGGCGCTTTTGGCGCTCATTTTATTTAAATCTTTTGCTATGCCGCTAAGCGCTTGCGCCGCCATAATATAAGCCACGGTGAGCCATTCACTTGGCGCGCATAACATGGCAAGCGCCATTATTTGCAGCGCCAGGCCAAAGTTCATGGTTTTATTAAGGCCTAAATGAGCCCCTAGCCAACCGCCCACTAAATTGGTGATCACACCAAAAATTTCGTAAAACAAAAACAGCATGGCAATGGCCAGCGCGCCATACCCTAACTGATGAAAATGCAGCACTACCAGCATACGCAGTGCGCCATCAGTTAAGGTAAATGCCCAGTAATTACCGGTAATAATTAAATACTGTTTTATTGCTGTCGGTAAATTAGCAAGTTGCTCAAACATGGTTAAAGCCCTTTAAACCTTATAAATGGTTAAACCAAGTCGCTTTTAGCAACTTTAAGCATAAGCTCGGCAGTACGATTAGCGTAGCCCCATTCGTTATCGTACCAAGCGTATAATTTAAGCTGGGTATTATTAATAACCATGGTAGAAAGCGCATCAATAATGCTACTGCGTGGATCGGTTTTGTAATCAATCGATACAAGTGGTTTTTCTTCGTAACCTAATACGCCAGCAAGCTCGCTTTTAGACGCCTGAGCAAACCATTCATTCACCTCTGTTGCAATAACTCCACGCTCAAGCTCAAATACACAGTCGGTAATAGATGCGTTAGTTAAAGGTACGCGCACGGCATGGCCATTTAACTTACCTTTTAACTCAGGGAATATATGCGTAATGGCTGTTGCACTACCTGTTGTGGTGGGTATTAAACTAGTACCGCACGAACGAGCACGGCGTAAGTCTTTATGTGGCGCATCAATAATAGTTTGGGTATTGGTAATATCGTGAATAGTGGTCATTGAGCCGTGCTTAATGCCTACTTTTTCTTGTAGTACTTTTACAATAGGCGCTAAACAGTTAGTCGTACACGAAGCCGCTGTAACAATTTTGTGCTCATCTGGGTTATATAAATCATCGTTAACACCCATAACCACATTTAAAATGCCATCTTCTTTTACTGGTGCGGTTACTACAACGCGCTTAACACCTTGTGCTAAATATTGATTTAACAGCTCAGTGGTTTTCATTTTACCGCTGGCTTCTATTACTACATCGCAATCAGACCAATCGGTATCGCTAATGGTTTTGTTATTGGTAACGGCAATCGTGTGTTTAGCCACACTAAAGCTATTTTCGTTTGCTGTAACGCTGTGCGCTAAACGCCCGTGCACTGAGTCAAACTCTAATAAATGGGCATGTGTTTTAGCATCGCCCGCTACATCGTTTACTTTAATAAATTCTACTTCTGGCCACTCTAGTGCTGCGCGCAGTGTTAAACGTCCCATACGGCCAAAGCCGTTAATACCTACTTTAATTGTCATAATAAATACCTTTAGTAAAGTTATATCAATTTGCTTAATTAACAGCAGCTTGCTGCACGCTCTGGGCGATTACCCATTGCATTGAGTCGATTTAAATCGTCGTTATAAAACGCAGAATTTTCGTTTTTGGTTTGTGCTATTACGCTAAGAGCCCACTCTGGCAGGGCTTTATTAATGCTGTAGTACACCCATTGATTTTGCTTACGGTCGCTCAATAAGCCACATTGCCTAAGCTGTGCTAAATGGCGCGACACTTTAGGTTGGCTCAGTTCAAGCGCAGCAACAAGCTCACACACACATAGCTCTTGCTCATGGCTAATTAATAACATGGCTTTTAAGCGCGTATCGTCGGCTAAGCATTTGTAAAATTGAAGTGGGTTGAGTTGTTCCATAGCATCCTCGTTTAGTTAGTGTGCATACAATAAAACAAAATTAGAATATATGAAATAGTGAATATACGATTTTTCGTATGTTTATTTAAAAGCCCGCTTCAATTAATGTGATCTCTAGTAAATTGCAGCGCACAAAAAAGCCCAGTGGCAAACCACTGGGCTTTTACAATGCTAAGTAATCAGTTAATTAAATAACCGAAAGCTCCACTTCAATATTACCGCGTGTAGCATTTGAGTATGGGCATACTTGGTGTGCTTTATTTACCAACTCTTGCGCTGCTGTTTTATCCATATCACCGAGTGATACAGCTAATTTAACTGCAATGCCAAAACCGCCCTCAATCGCGCCAATAGATACTTCAGAGTTAATGTGTGTATCACTTGGTAGCGCAATTTTTTCGCTACCTGCTACAAATTTTAGTGCACCAATAAAGCACGCTGCATAACCAGCTGCAAATAATTGCTCTGGGTTTGTGCCTTGTCCATCGTCGCCACCTAGCCCTTTTGGGGTTGATAAGTTTACATTTAAACGGCCATCGTCTGATTTAGCTACACCTTCACGGCCACCGGTTGCAGTTGCTTTTGCTGTGTAGGCAACGTTTTGTAATACATTCATAGTGAACTCCAAAGTTTATCAATTAATTTATTTTGCGTGCAAAATAATAGACCAAGTAATTAGAGATTGCAAATACTTTGCATGCAAATTAAAATGTTTTTTGAGTTGAAGGTATTAACGCACTAGGAGTTGGGTATGTCATTTGAGCAACTAAAATTAAAAAATCAGCTTTGTCATAGGTTATATATGGCATCAAATAGCATTGCACGTGCTTACCGTGAGCCTTTAGCTGCACTTAATTTAACGTATCCGCAGTATGTAGTAATGATGGCACTGTGGGAGCAAGATGAAGTAACCATTGCGCAGCTAATAGATAAAACCGCTATTGATGGCGGCGCTATGACCCAAATACTCAAAAAAATGACCGAAAAGTCTCTGCTGGCCGTTATTAAAGACGAACACGACAAGCGTAAACGCCTAATTCAGCTTACCCAAAGTGGGCAAGCCCTTAAAAACGAAGCTGCTGATATTCCAAAAAATATTTTATGTAAGTTTGTAAGTGTAGACCCCACACAAGCTAAACAGCTTATGCAGCTACTTGATTTAGTAATAAGCGATTTAACAACTAAAAACGATGATGGGTTAGCCAACTAACGCGGTTATTTTTTGTTGAATAAACGCCCTAAATGCGCTGATCACCGGGGTCATTTGGCGCCGGTCGGCGTACATCATATAAAGCGGTAGCGGATCGCTTTGCCACTCGGGGCATAAATGAACGAGCTGCCCGCATGCTAAATCATCAATAACATCTAAGTACGACTTATACGCAATGCCTTTGCCCTCTAGCGTCCATCGCCTAACCATTTCGCCATCGTTAACTATGTGTTGGCAATTTAGCTGCACTTTTTGCACTGCGCCATTTTTATAAAATCGCCACTCTTTAAACACTTCGCCAAAGCGCATAAAGGTAATGGTGGTGTGCTGCGTTAAGTTAAGTGGATGTGTAAGCAATCCATTGTTTGCTACATATTCAGGAGAGGCAACTAAAATACGCGCATTATTTAAAAAAAGCGGCGCTGCAATTAACTGCGAATCTTTTGGTACACCAAAGCGCAGTGCAATATCAATTGATTGGCTGTAAATGTCGCTTACTTCGTCACTTAAGTGCAGTTTAAGTTTTACATGCGGGTATTGCGCTAAAAACTCATTAAGCCATTCACTTAGTTTATTACGCCCTAAATCGCATGGGGCCGATACCTGTAGTGTCCCTGTTACTTCGCCCACAGCGGTTTGTACTGCAGCTACCCCTTGTTGAATAAGCGAAAGTGAATCTTTGGCGTAACTTAAAAACTGCTCCCCTGCCACACTTAATCGTAAGCTGCGGGTAGAGCGAATAAACAGCACGTTTCCTAAATCTTTTTCTAGGCGCTTAATAGCTGCACTTACCGCCGCTGGGGTTTGCGCGTTTTGCCGTGCGGCTTCAGAAATACTGGCGCAACTAGCTACATCTATAAAAGTTTGAATATCGTTAAATGATCGCATATTTTCAATTAAAATTTGAAAGTGCTTTAGTTTTTCATGTCTTTTTCTATTTTTCAACTGAGCTATAGTGTTTGCATATTAAAAAGTACTTAAAATCATCAGGAACCCACATGAAAGCACTTGGCTACACCAAAAACTCTAAAACACTCACACCCAACTCTATACAAGCAATTGAGCTTGATACCCCAACCGCTACAGGGCACGACCTACTTATTGAAGTAAATGCTATTTCGGTAAACCCTGTAGATACAAAAATACGTGCAAATGTAGCGCCAGAGCAAGGCTACAAAGTATTAGGTTGGGACGGCGTAGGCGTTGTAAAAGCCGTTGGCGAGTCGGTTTCGTTATTTAATGTGGGGGATCGTGTATTTTACGCCGGCGATTTATCGCGCCAAGGCAGTAATGCGCAATTTCAATTAGTTGACGAGCGTATTGTAGGGCGTGCGCCTAAAACATTAACCGACGCACAAGCCGCAGCGCTGCCGCTAACCAGCATTACCGCCTACGAAATGCTGTTTGATCGCCTGCAAGTGCCAAAAAATAAGCAAAATACTCAGCAATCTATTTTAGTTATTGGCGCCGCAGGTGGCGTTGGCTCTATTTTGGTACAGCTTGCCAAGCAGCTTACTGGGCTAAAGGTGGTAGGTACTGCATCACGCGAGCAAAGCGTAACTTGGCTTAAAGAGTTAGGAGCCGATCACGTGCTCGATCATTCTAAAAACTTAAACGAGCAGCGCAAAGAGCTAGGTTTAGCTGAATTTGATTACGTTATTGGCTTAACTCATACCGACCAATACCAAGACCAAATAGTGGAGTGTATTAAACCCCAAGGTAAATTTGCGCTAATAGATGACCCTACATCGTTCGATATTTTAAAATTTAAGCGTAAGTGTATATCGGTGCATTGGGAGTTTATGTTTACTCGCTCGCTATTTACTACAACCGATATAACAGCGCAGCACACCTTACTTAATGAAATTAGTGAGCTGATAGACGCAGGTACACTTAAAACCACTCTTGGGCAAAATTTAGGCCCAATTAACGCCGCTAATTTATATAAAGCACACCAAATTTTAGAATCGCACACCTCACGCGGTAAACTTGTTTTAGAAGGCTTTGAAGCATGAACCAGATTAAAAAAATACTTTTAGTTGCAGCCTGTAGCACTGCGTTTTTAACCAGCAGTGTGTTTGCTAATACCGCTAATCAAAATGCTGATTTAAAAACAGTAGCCACATTCGACGCGCAGCACCCACCGGGTAATATTGCTATTACGCCCTCGGGTCGTAAGTTTTTATCGGTACATGGTTTTTACGGCCAAAAACAAAAAATTATGGAGCTATTAAGCGATGGCACCACCAAACCCTACCCTAATGAAGAATGGGCATACGCGTATAAAAACGGCAAAGGCTTTTACGACGTACTTGGCATAAATGTATCTGCCGATGGCGTATTATGGATGCTTGATACATCAGGCCCTGATCATGCTGGGCGTTTAGTCGGTTGGGATACCAACAAAGAGCAGCTGCATAAAATAATTTATTTAGCTAAACCCACCATTACCGACACCTCGTTTTTAAACGATTTAGTTATCGATAATAAACACGGCGTTGTATACATTGCCGACACCGCACAAGGCAGCCAAGCCGCTATTATTACCGTAAATTTAAAAACAGGTGAGGCGCGCAGAGTATTACAAAATAGCCCATACACCACAGCCGAAAATATCGATATGGTCATTGAAGGGCGCACCATGAAACTAGGCGGCCAACCAGCACGTTTAGGGATAAACCCAATCACACTCGACCCAAGCGAACAGTGGCTTTACTTTGGCTCCATGTCGGGCACATCGGTTTACCGTATTGCCACAAGCGATATTAACAATAAAAGCCTGAGCGCAAGCGCCCTTGAAAGTAAAGTAACGCGTTACGGCACTAAACCCATTTCCGACGGCATTATTGTTGATGGCGGCGGCAATGTGTATGTTACCGACATAACCAACGGCGCAATTGGCGTGGTAAAACCAAGCGGTAAATACCAGGTATTATTTAAAGACGAGCGCTTAAGCTGGCCTGATGGCTTTAGTTATGGCGCCGATCATAAAATATATTTTACCGTAGATGAACTTCATCGCTCGCCAGTATTAAATAACGGTAAAAATGCCAGCCAAGGGAAATTTAGTGTGCTGTCGTTCGAGCCGCTAGTAAAGGGTAAAGTAGGGCGCTAAATACAGCGTATAAACCATACGCCACGCACCCGCTGCGTGGCTTTTTGGTGCAACTTTTAAGCCTTTCAGCCCCAAAATGGTGCTAAGCGCTCAAAAGTTATTTTTAGTGTTTTAATAAATATCTGATTTGTATTCATAAAATATTCAATTAACAGTTGGCATAATTCTTTCAAAGTACAGATGTGTTCAGTGAAACTTTCAAGGAAAATACCATGGCTAACCTATACCACACCCTTTACCTACTATGGCGTTTAGACATTAGCGTATGGCAGGTAAACGATCCGAGTAATACCCATACTACGTGCGACAAAGAGCGAGTTTATAGCCGATAAATTTAGTATTTATAGGCTTTGCAAGCGCGGCCATTGCGTTGTATTGTTAAGTAACTAAAAACAATATGATTGGAACGTGTATGCACGCCTTAGAAGTAAATTTTGATGGCTTAGTTGGCCCTACTCACAACTACGCGGGTTTATCGTATGGTAACGTTGCCTCGTTAAATAATGCGGCAAGTTTTTCAAACCCTCAAGAAGCTGTGTTACAGGGCCTTGAAAAAATGAAAGCCATGCACGACAAAGGCCTAACACAAGGTGTGTTTGCGCCCCATGCACGCCCCGATTTAAACGTACTACGTCGCCTAGGTTTTACCGGCAACGACTCGCAAGTTATTCATAAAGCATTTAAAGCCGACCCTATTTTATTGCGCGCGTGTTATTCGGCCTCTGCAATGTGGACCGCCAATGCCGCTACTGTTTCTCCATCGCCAGACACCCTCGATGGCAAAGTGCATTTTACGTCAGCTAATTTAAACAATAAGTTTCATCGCTCCCTAGAGCCTGCTACAACTACCCGCTTACTAAAAGCCATGTTTAATAACGATAGCTACTTTGCACACCACACGCATTTACCCGATCAGGGCTTTTTTGGCGACGAAGGCGCGGCTAACCATACCCGACTTTGCGACAGCCACGGCGAGCAAGGCCTAGAAATGTTTGTATTTGGTGCAAGTGCCTTTAACAGCCAATTACCAAAACCGGCTAAGTTTCCTGCAAGGCAAACACTAGAAGCTTCAGAAGCCATTTGCCGATTACATAACTTAAAAGAATCGAGCCAAATTTTACTGCAGCAAAACCCAGATGTTATAGACCAGGGCGTGTTTCATAACGATGTAATTGCAGTAGGTAACGCAAACGTATTGCTTTGCCACCAGCAAGCATTTTTAAACCAACAAGATGCCCTGCAAGAAATTCGCGATGCCTACACCGGCAGCAAACAGCTATACATAATTGAAGTACCTACCGATAAAGTAAGCATTAGCGATGCAGTAAGCAGTTACTTATTTAATAGCCAATTAGTAAGCCTAGATGATGGCTCAATGCTATTAGTAGCGCCACAAGAGTGCCAACGTAATAGCGCAGTAAACGCCTACATTGAAGAAATGATTTTAGCCGATAACCCAGTCAACCAAGTGCAGTTTTTTGACCTGCGCCAAAGTATGCAAAATGGCGGCGGCCCTGCCTGCTTACGTTTACGCGTAGCCCTTAACCAACAAGAGCTAAGCGCAGTAAACCCAGAGGTTATTTTAACCGATACTAAATACACTCAGCTTTGTGACTGGGCAAAACGAAACTACCGCGATAAGTTAGGTGCAAGCGACTTTGCCGACTCAGCCCTACTTACCGAAAGCTACCAAGCACTGGATGAACTAACCCAGCTGCTTAATTTAGGCTCAGTGTACGACTTTCAATTAGAAGGTTAATACTCGTCAGCAAAAAGCTAATACAAAAATAGCGAGCCAAGGCTCGCTATTTTTATTTGTGTTTGTGCTAATAGAGTTTAAATACCTTTATTAACCGTTACTGCCGATGCCATCGACTCAGATATATGCAACGTACGCTGCGGAAACGGAATGCTCAGCCCCGCACCTTCTATAGCCTCTTTAACGCGTTTATTTAAATCCCACACGGTTTGCCAGTAATCGCCATTTACAGCCCATGCACGTAATTGAATATTTACTGCGCTTTCGCCTATTGAGGTAACCATTACTTTAGGCGCTGGCTCGGCGAGTAATCGGCTTTCTGATTCGGCAACTTCTTTAAGTACATTTAAGCCAACATCAATAGAGTCGGCGTACGAAATTCCCACCACTATATCCATGCGCCTTTTACCGTTGCGGGTAAAGTTTTTAATGTTGCCGCCCCACACTTTACCGTTAGGCGATGCGATATAAAGGCCGTCGGTGGTTTTAAAAATGGTCGTAAATAAGTTTATTTCGTTCACTGTGCCAAGCGTGCCGCTCGCATCTACAAAATCGCCTATTTTAAATGGCCTAAGTATTAATAACATAATGCCGGCTGCAATATTACTTAAGGTGTTTTTAAGCGCCAAACCAATCGCTAAACCCGCCGCGCCCATTAGCGCTATTAAACTTGCCGTATTAACGCCAAAAATATCTAAAATAAACAGCCCAGCAATTATGTAAACTAAATACCCCGCAATGCTCGATAAAAGCGGCAGTAACGTTTCGTCTACTTTTTTTAATGGCGACTTAGAATTTTTAATCGCTTTTTTAACCGAACGCGCAATAAGTGCACTCGCAACTAAAATAGCCAAGGCTAATACCACTTTGTAACCTAAAGTGATGATTGTTTCTGAATGGCTTTGCCAAAACACAATAAGTTTATCTTTCATACATATTCCAACTATGGGCTGATTATCAGCAAGAATTAAATCTATACACTTCAAAAGAAGTGGCGGGAGTATATAGTAAAAATTTTAAAGCGATAGCATTAAAATAAGGGGAAGGTGTGCCTACATCAGCAAATTAATTGGGCAAAGTTTTTCTTTTTTTCGCTTAAATTTTCACACTTAAAAACTTAGTGCTCACAAACTAGTTAACCTATGGCGTGCATACTTTTGTTCAAAAATACGCAAAGTAAAATAAAGATTAATTTCAAGTAACTATTCTAAAACCTGTTCAATCTAAATTCAGCTTAGCTCCTCTACAATCCGCTTTATAAACTAAAGGAGTAAATCATGAATTTTAAATCAACATTAGTCAGCAGCGCCGTTCTTTTTGCATTAGCCGGGTGTGGCTCTTCAAGTGATGACAATGACACAACACCGCCACAATCTAGCGACAAATCAACCTTTAGCCTTGGTGTGTCAGATGCGCCGGTTAGTGGTTTAAAAGCGGTTAACGTCGTGTTTGACTCAATCACTATTAAAACACAAGGCGATGAAGAATTTAGTTTTGAAACCCGAAGTGAAGCTGACGCATCTCAACCACAAATGGTTAATTTGCTCGATTACACCGGGGACGATGTTTTTGAGCTGCTTGACGATCAAGAAGTGCCAGCAGGCGAATACTCGTGGATCCGCGCTCAAGTTATAAATGGCGATACTAATAACCTTAGTTTTACATCTCACGTAGTATACGAAGACGACAGCATTGCTCCGCTCGTGGTAAAAAGAAAAGGGAATGATGGTGTAGGCGAAATACAACTCGATGGCTTTACACTCAACCAAACTGATAACGACTTTGTTTTAGAATTTGACCTAAAAAAATCGCTGGTCGATCCCCAAAATAATGAGGAGATCTTTTTAAAACCTAGAGGCGTACGATTACAAAATATTTCTGAGTCACAAGAAATTGAAGGCACAGTAAGCCAAGCGCTTATTAATAACTGTGAAACAGACAATATCGCCACTGCTGCTGCAGATTCAACGTTTGGACACGCCGTATATTTATATTCATCAGATGCTCAAACACCCAAAGATATATACGAAATAGATGAGCAAACCCCAGAAGATGCCCCACTTGCGACCGCAAATGTTGTATTTGATCAAGACGATAACCAATATGAGTTTGAGCTTGCTTTCATTACACCGGGAGACTACCAACTAGGCTATACGTGCACCGCACATATAGACGATGCAGAGCTAGAAGATACTGATTTCACTGTTTATCAACTTAAGCAAATTAGTGTACCGCAAACTGAGGACCTTTCAGTTAGCTTTGACATAACACAATAAACGTATAGCGCACTTTAAGGTGCGCTTTTTTTATAAAAAGTATAACAAAAACGAACACTCTACCTTTGCAAAAACCCATTAAAGCCACTCACCTAACATCATCCAAATAATTCATTCGTAAAGTGACCTGCATTCAAGCCCCGTTAACCCAGAACTGGTACAGTTAATAGCACGTATTAGTTAAACCGTTCTTATCATTTTGAATATGTAAACATAGGAGAAATAATCATGGCGAAAGAAAAAGTAGTTCTAATTACAGGTGCCTCTAGTGGCATAGGTGAAGCGAGTGCAAAAACATTGGTTAATAACGGCCATAAAGTCATTCTTACCGCCAGAAGTGAAGATAAATTAGCTGAACTAGTTGAGTCGTTAGGTGAAGATAACGCACTGAGTGTACCCGCAGATGCCACCGACTTTACCGAACTTGAAAACGTAGTAACAAAAGGGCTTAAAAAATTTGGCCGACTAGATGCCGCATTTGCCAACGCAGGTATGGGCGTTTCAACCGCAGGCACTGAAAAAGGCGACCCCGATGAATGGTCAACCATGATAGACATAAACATTAAAGCCCTGCTGTGGACGGCAAAAGCAACCCTGCCCCATTTACGCCAAAACAAAGGCCACTTTATATTAACCAGCTCAGCCGCTGGGCGTAAGCCTATTAAAGGCTCTATTTACGGTGCAACTAAATGGTTTGCTTACGGGTTTGGGCAAAACTTAGCTGAGGAAATGAGCGAGTGGAACGGCCGCTGCACCACCATAGCTCCTGGCATGGTAAACACCCCATTTTTTGATGAAGCTAAGCCCGATAAGCTCGACCCACAAGATGTAGCCGAAGCGGTATTGTTTGCAATAGAAGCAAACCAGCGCAACAGCGTACGCGAAATTTATTTAATGCCGACTAATTAACGCTGATTGGTTAAATTTGAGCTGTCAGGTTTAATGCTAATGAGTTAAACCTGATGGTTTTTTATACTTAAATGAGGTTGGATTTTAATAGCGTAAGTTTGAACACTGCATAATTAAAAATCTGATTAGCTGCGTATTTCTACACGCCAAGGTGGATTAACTCTATTAACACCCGCCCAATATAGCTTAATTTTATGTCCTGACGGATCATGCAGTACGGCCTCTCGCCATAAATAGCTCTGGTCTGTAGGTTCTTTTATAAATACAAAACCTTTAACTTTTAAAGCCTCAACCAGTTCATCTAATTGTTCATGTTCAAAATATATTACCGTGCCACAATCAAACTCACCTCGATCTAAAGACAAGGAGAAAGTTGAATCCCCATCTGGGCATTCAAAGCGAGCATAATGCGGGGTGTCTACAATTTGAGTAAAACCTAAGTCGCGATAAAATTTAGTCGAAATTTCCATGTCTGTAACAGGTAATGTAATTTGATTTAAGTTCATTTAACTTCCCTGTGAAAAAATTAAAGTAGGTGAGCACTTAATTAATTTACGATTGTTATGTAATACTTTACTTATTTCTTCACTAATTAAAGCCTGATACGTAGCTCATCAAAGTGCGAAAATAAAAGTATCTGTCTAGTTTATTATGTTTTTGTACTGTTTCACATTCGAAACCTTCGTCGCTATTTTTGAAACTCATACTTTACGAAACACATAACGCCGCCATATGGGGCATTGTTTATAGAGTGGTGCTTTGGTGTAAAGTGGCGCAGCCACACCAAAGCGCCGCGGAGTAAACAATGTCCCTATGATGGCCTTGTTATAACTCATTGTTAGTACCGTACGTTTTGACTGCCTCTTTGCATTTAGGCAAGCCGCAGTAAGTGCTTAATATATACAAATGCGTATCTTTAGTTTTTTGTAGTTTGGCTGATGCTGCCTGTAGATCGCCGGCTTTTATTAACTGCTGAACCTCTGAGATAAGCTTTAATTGGGTGATGGTATTGCTGGAAAGTGTTTGCTCTACCGCTTCATCCGCAGCCAAATCGATAGCTTCGTTTGCCGCCTTAAAACCCCAAATGCTCGCAACTCCAATGACCAAAATAATTACCAAACCTATAGTCCATTTTTTCATCGTTACTTCCGGGTCATTCAAAGTTATAACGCCCTAATAATGGGCAAAAAGTTGTTGGCTAAAATGTTGAGGAACGAAAACAGTCAACTGATTTTTGTCCTTATTTATTAGCTTGTTATAAAGCATTTATACCAAACTTATTACTGGCTTATCTGTGCTTAGAACATTTAAACACTCATTGCTGCCTTTAATCAAATACTCACTTAACATAGTGTCTTTGGATAAGAAGCCAGCGCGATTACTTTCTTGAGCCAACCAACCAAAATCATGTATTTGTAAAAGCCAATTACTCGTTATTTTATTGCTTGCCCAAAACTCTAATAAATCACCTTCATCAAGACACCTAAATCCGATTGGCTGTTGAAAACATACTTCAATTCGTAAATTAGAATCAGCGACAACTACTACTTTTAAATAGTCTAAATCGTAGTTGATTGATTCAATATGTGTTTGATTACCACTATAACTTGTGAACTCAATAGTTGAGGCTTTCATCAAAACTTCCGTGCTTTATAACAATTTAGTCTACGACATTTGTCGTTTTACAAACCGACAAATGTCCATATATTACAGTGATTTTATCCTAGCTATAAAATAAACACCTGTAAACAAATAGTTAGCTTCGCCTTAGCTTTCTTAAATGCAGCAAAACCCCAAAATGGTGGAGATCAGTAATATCAGACATATAGCTGTGTAGTTGTACTAGTTGATTATCAATTAACAAATCATATTTTAAATATTAGGATTTAAATCAATAACACATACAGCCCACAACCCTTATCCTTGTAACTCGTTACTGCTTATAAAATTAGTTAAAAATCACAATCTACTTCTATTGAACCCTTTGTATTTTTACTTCATATTAGCTGAACTACTTTTCAATTATTAGGCTGTTATGTCACTTTTAAAATTTAGCCAAGCACTTATATTTATCCTTGCAAGTACCCTGTCGCTTACAAGCCATGCGGCGCTTAATAAAAATGAGCGTGAAATAGTAAAACAGGTTGAGCAAAATATGCCGCAAGCGCTTGAAGAGATAAAACAAGCGGTAAACATTAATAGCGGTTCGCTTAATATTGAAGGCGTAAAAAAGGTGGGCGCGCTTGCAAGCGAGCAACTAAAAGCCATTGGTTTTGAGGTTGAGTGGTTAGATGGCAGCGCGTTTAACCGCGCAGGGCATGTATTAGCAACCCATGAGAGTAATGATCCCGATGCAATAAAAATACTGATGATCGGCCATCTTGATACGGTATTTGCCAAACACGATGACTTTACCACCTATAAACAAATTGATGAACACACCGCCAGCGGCCCAGGTGTTGCCGATATGAAAGGTGGTAACACTATTATAATTACCGCACTTAAAAGCCTGCAAGCGCTTAATTTACTTGAAAATGTAAGCATAAAAGTACTGCTTACGGGCGATGAAGAAAGCAGCGGTCGCCCACTTAGCTTATCTAAAAAGGCGATTGTTGATGGCGCAATTTGGGCTGACGTAGCGCTAGGTTTTGAGAACGGCGATAACAATATTAAAACCGCTATGGCGGCGCGCCGTGGCTATACCGGCTGGACGTTAAATGTTACGGCCAATGCGGCCCATTCGTCGCAAATATTTAGTGACAATGTGGGCTATGGTGCTATTTACGAGGCGTCGCGTATTTTAAATGACTTTAGAGAGCAACTAGCTACACAACCTAATTTAACCTTTAACCCTGGGCTTATTGTCGGTGGCACTGATGCACAGTACGACAACGCTAATTCGTCAGCCACGGCGTTTGGTAAAAGCAATGTAATTGCACAAACCGTGCATGTGGCGGGTGATTTACGTGCGCTTTCGCCAAAGCAGGTAGAAGGCGCGAAGAAAGTGATGCAGCAAATAGTGGCTAAAAGCTTAAATGGCAGCCAAGCTGAGCTTATTTTTGAAAACGGCTACCCACCAATGGGACTCACCGAGGGTAATAAAAAGCTGCTTGCACTGTATAGCCAAGCAAGCCAAGACTTAGGTTATAACAAAGTGGTGGCTGCAAACCCTCGTAATGCCGGCGCTGCTGATATTTCGTTTGCTGCAAACCATGTTGATATGGCGCTTGATGGCTTAGGACTAATGGGCAGTGGCGCACACACTAAAAACGAAACCGCCGATTTAACCTCGCTTAATAAAAACACCGCTAAAACAGCGCTGCTTGTATATAGATTAGGCCAAATGTAAAAGTATTTAAAACGAGTGCTGTTACTTTTGCACTCGTTCAAATATATGTGATGAAAAAATGTCTATCACGACATTATTTTGAAAAGCAAATCTCGCACTGTTGCCGGTTCAAACGGTTTATCGCAAATGGCATCAACGCCCGCTTGCGCAATATTGGCTAGATGGGTGTCGTTTGCCTCTGAGCTCACCATTAAAATAGGAATATGCGAGTAAGCATTTGAGCCACGTACAGTTTCGGTTAGTTCGCGACCATCCATTTCTGGCATGTTGTAATCGGTAACAATCAAGTCGAATGACTGTTCGTTAAGTTTTTCAATTGCTTGTTTACCATCTTGCGCCTCAACCGGGGCTGGTATTCCCATACCAGCAAGCACACGAATAATATGCTTGCGCGCAAAACGGCTATCGTCAACAACAAGAACACGTAATAAAGTAACATCAAAATGCTCTAGTTCGACCTCTTCTTCTGTAATTATGTCGAGCGTCGCTTTTAATGCGCGTGTAATTGCATCTGCACTGAATGGTTTAGGTAAAATGGCTAATACGCCCGACTGCCTTAATTGCTCAAGGTATTTTTTATTGCGTTCGCTCGAGATCAACATAAACGCTTGGCTTTCTGTGCGCGGGTTCGAACGAATGCTTTGTAACAAAGAGTCTGCAGTACCATCTGCTAAGTACATGCTGCTAATGACTAAATCGGGCTGATATTTTTCTAAAAGGGCTAACGTTTGCGCTTGATTACTTGCGGTTTCTACTTGGGTTACACCACATTGAGTTAGTGATTTGATTATCAGTTTTTGCTGAACCTCTGAAGGCTCTACTAATAATATTGATAAATTGGCTATTGCAGTTAAATCACTCATGTAACTCTCTTGGGTTATGTTATTGCTAAACGATTGTGGTTTTACATTTCATTATAAAACAACATGTATCACTGGGGTTAACAAAACGCTTATTTATATGCATTTATTTGTAAGTTTTAAATTACAAATAAATCAAAACTTTTGAATGTACTCAAGCGCGGTCATTTTTTTATAACTTACATTTGGGTGTAGTATGTGAGCAGGATTAGGATCGACCACCTCGATAGGTATGTTATAAGTACGGGCTATTTCTAATGCCATTTGGGTGATATTTACACTAAACGAGGTGCCTATAAATACAATTTTATCAGCGTTGAGCATTCGCTGCTGTGCTTGGGTTATTCTGTAAAGCTCGGTGTAAAATTCATCAAACAACAACACAAAAGGCTTAAACGAATGGTTAAGCTCAGGTGTTTGGTTTTGAATGTTAAACAGCTCAAAAAGAGATTCATGCAGGCGGCTTTCATCTACACTATCCCACGGGGTCATCAGCGGTTCAACAGCTTCGCCTTGCTCATGAAATAGCGTCATTTGATCGAGCCTGCCGTGTATAGCAATGTAATTTTTGTTACCGGCTTTGCCATCAAGCCCATCTATATTTTGGGTTATTAAGTTTTTATCACTCAACCAATGATGCACGTCATTAGGGCCATGGTTACGATACGTTGCAAAGCGGTTGTAATACCAGGCTAAAAACTCGCGCGGATTGTTTTGATACATGACACGCGTCGCCATTTCCATAGGTGTATAGTTTTTACTGCCTATAGTCCAAAAGCCATCTTCGTCCCTAAAAGTAGGTATACCGCTAGCAGCACTTACTCCTGCACCGGTAATATAAAGCGTATTCATTATTTGACCTCGTAACCTAGCACATCATTGATAACTTGCTGTTGGTTATTCATTCCACCAATACGATATAAAATACCGTTATGCTCTAGTAAGCCTCGGTGATCCATCGTTGCAGTTTTAAGTGGCTGCATTACTTGCCATGTATTATTTTTAATATTAAAGCGCCATACATGACGACTTGCTGGAGCTGGCTGTTTGTTATAACCAATGCCATCGTAATTATAGGGGTTGCTTGAGCCAGCTAGCATGTAAATATGGCCATTATAGCTTGTAGCAGCCATACGATAATGTGCTTCGCCTGTTGGGTGTGGCAGCGTTCGCCAATCTATTTTTTGTGGGTTGTTGGCATTTATTGTGCCTTTTAAACATTGTGCAACCCCTGAAAACGAGCGGCGTGAACTTGGGTTTGCTTGGGTTTTTACGCCATCGCAAATAACAATAGTATTACCACTAATTGCAGCCGCTTGGCCAAATACAGGCTCACCTAAAAAAGGCGACGCCTGCTGCCATGTATTGTTTTTAGTATCGTATACTTGCACTAAATTTACGTTGCCATCGTTATGCCAACCGCTAATAAGGTATATGTAACGCTCTTTGTAGCTTAGCGCTACGCTGTCATCTACTGGGACTGGCATAGACTTGAGTTTCGTATAGCTATTTGTGGTTATATTGTATTTATACACGTCTGGGCTCGATATTTCCGTGTGATCTGCAGCAACAGTGTAGCCACCAAATACATAAGCGTATTTGCCTATACCAACCGCTGTACTTGCTAAACGCCCCTTAATTGGCAAGCTAGAAGGTACTGCCAATTTAGCCTGCCATTGGCTTTCTCCCAGCTTTAATGCCCACACTTTATTATGTACATCACTAAATTGTTTATTTGAAGCTAAGCCCATAAAGCTTAAGAAATAGGTGTTATTTTGCGCTGTAACTTTAGCTACTGCGTTGTTTGCAACAGGCTCAGGTAAAGCAGGAATGCTAGCTAGCAGTGCAGAAAAAATAAAACTCATATAAAAATAATCTTATTAAAGGTTAATAAAGTAAGGTTAATTTATTTTTCAACGCTGAACCAGTTTTGATAAGCCTTGTGATGCACTTACTGCTTTCAACACCTCAAAATATAAAATAAGTCAAAGCTACTTTTTTGTTAAATTAACTTTATGAACTTACGTTAAGTGTAAAAATCATCCGCTTTTGGTTGATAAAAAAACAATTAAACATGGACTTAATACTTTTGTTTAAAGATAATATATATTATTAATCATTTAAAATTAATTTTAATGAAGCCGTGTATACGTTAGCTATGGTATTTTTTTAGTTATGGTTACTTTATAAGCTAATGATATATTGAAAAAAGTTAAAGGCTCACATAAAAAGTAGCAGCGTATTTTTGCTATATTTACACCATTCATAATGTTAATGTAATGTTCTTCAAATGTTTAAGAAAAGCAATTTCGCTTATATAACTTATGACTAGGTAGGAGTTCCTTAGTGAAAATTTCGCATCAATCACTATGGCCATTATTGTTTTTATCACCGCTTGTAATTGCAGACCCTTTTGAAGATGCTGAGCTCGATCTTAGCGCATTAATGGAAATGGATGTTCAAGTAACGTCTGCAATGAAGCGAGCTCAATCTGCATTTGATACTGCCTCGTCTATTTATGTTTTAAGTAAAGAGCAAATTAATAAATCTGGCGCAAACTCAGTACCAGAAGCATTAAAAATGGTACCTGGACTTATTGTTAGGCAACTTGATAATAATCAATGGGCAATCTCTTCGCGCGGTGTTGCGTCTCGATTTTCAAGTAAGCTTTTAGTTATGGTTGATGGGCAAAGCTTATATACACCTAAATTTGCTGCTGTTTATTGGGAAACACTGAATGTCCCACTTTATGATATTGAACGAATAGAAGTTATTCGCGGTCAAGGCGGCCTATTGTGGGGCACAAATGCAAATAATGGTGTGATCAATATTATTACTAAAAACAGTATTGATACTCGTGGTGCCTACGCGAATGCGACTACCGGTAATCAAATAAATATTGATGCTAACGCGCGATATGGCGGCGACTTAAGTAATAAAGGCAGTTACCGTATTTATGGTCATGTAAAAGATGCTAATGAGTCAAAAAAAGGGATTTCACTCACGCCTAGCGACACAGCCAAACAACATTCTTTGGGTTTGCGTGCTGACTTTACACCAAGTGACGAATGGTCTGCTTTAATCCAAGGAGATGTTACACACTCTAACTTAGGCCAAAACTACCGTGGAGTTATTGACGAGACCAATAGAAACGTTTCATTTTCTGGGGACTTATCACGTACTGATTCTCGTGTTATGGCGCGCCTAGAAAATAGAATATCTCCCGACGCAAACCAAATGTTGCAAGTGTCATGGCTAAAACAAAGTGGCAACCAAACATATATAAAAGAAAACTTTGAATCTATAGATATAGACTACCAAATGAACTTTTTATATGACTCTTTGCAGCTAGATTGGGGCTTGAATTACAGATATAACAAAATATCTTTCGAGGAAAGTGTATTTTTAGACAGTGATAAAGACCTAGACAATCTTCAACAATATGGTGGATTAATCCAAGCCCAATATAATGTTATACCCAATTATCTTGATTTAGTTGTCGGCACTAGGCTCGATCACAATGATTTAACTGGCTGGGAAAACCAACCATCGGCTAGGGTTATCTATAAGCCACAAGAGCGCCATCTAATATGGGGTGCTATATCCAGAAGTGTACGTACACCTACCCTGATAGAGTTTAATGATGACTACAAAGTGAATGGGACAGTTGTAGAAGAGGCGCTTGGTGGAAGTACTGGCATTAAAGCTATTGATGAATATGCGATTGCCACTTACCTCAATGGCAACGACAAAGTTGAATCAGAAAACTACGTTTCATACGAGTTAGGCTACCGCTTTGAAGGTGATAGCACATCATTAGATTTGTCCGTATTCCATACAGATGCCGATAATATAGCAGCGATTAGATTTAACACCGATCCCAATCAGTTTCTGCCTGCTATACGTTCTTTTCAGCTCGGTCAATTTGAACAAGCCGCATTTGCGCTTACTCAAACTCGTGTCGATCTTGATATTGTTTCGCAGGGTGAAACAACAACTAACGGGTTTGATATAGTTGCAACCTGGCAACCGCTGAATAACCTAAGTACAGAACTAGGGTATAGCTATACAAAAATTGATTATGATTTACCCGAGGGAGCAACACCAACTATAGGTTTTGATTCAACTAATAGACAAGTATTTGGCAAAGTAAACTATACGCTTTTTAATAAACATAATATTTTTGCAACGCTTAGAGTTGAAAACTCAGACGCTTATAATACCAACCGTTACACTACAATGGATATAACCTGGAATTATCAAATTAACCAAACATGGTCTACGGCTTTGTCGGGTAAAAACTTATTTGCAGGCTCTCACATTGAGTATAACAACACTCGTGAAACCTACACACTGCCTAACTACATTGATGAATGTATAACATTTTCAATTAAAGCCAGCTTTTAAGATTATTTAATGCAGCTATTAAAACTTTTACTCAACGGCCTATTAATTACATTAACACTATTTTTTAGTGCTAATAGTGCTGCGACAGAGAAAGAGTATATGCTCAAGGCTGGTTTTTTGTATAACTTTGCTCGCTTTGCAAACTGGGTAACACCGACGTATCATAATGATAACTTTACATTATGTAGCCCAGACGAAACATTCATCAACATTGCTGATGTTGCACTCACTAAGCGCAGTATTAAAAAGCGCCCATTAGTAAATAAACACATATCGCTTAATAGTAGCTCACTAACACAATGCAACATGGTATTCATTACATCAAAAACATACCAAGATTGGGTAAATACTCCTGGTTTAACTTATCAAAATATTTTATTAGTGGGAGAAAGTGACGGGTTTATAGAAAACAATGGTCACATCAGATTTTTTCTATCAAGCGGTAAGGTCCGTTTCGAAATATCACCTAATAACCTTAAATCAAATGGCTTAACAATAAGCTCTAAAGTATTACGCCTTGCGCGAATTGTGGATAGTTAGAATGAAAAGACTATTCACCTTAGACACTATTAGTAAAAAGCTGCTTTTTATACTGATGAGCGTAGCATTTATATCAAGTAGTATTGTAACTGTAGCATTTGGTACATACGAATTAAGCAGTGCAAAAGGCGAACAAATAGAAAGTCTGAACTCTCTATCAAACATGATGTCGCCAAATATAGCCACCGCACTTATCTTTGAAGATTTAGAAGCAATTCAAGAACTAATAAAGCCTATTCTTACTCGTACAGATGTAATCTCTGCTATTGTTACTAATCGAACTGGAGATATTGTAGCAAAAACTAATTCGCACATGTTATCCGATAATGTTGAGCATGCTGTTGAAGTAAAAAAACAACTGACTATAGATGGTAACAACGTTGGCGAATTAGTAATCTATGCTAACAATAGCTATATCAATAATCGAATAGATTTTTATGTAAAGTTTATAATTAGTCTCACGCTACTATCCTTTGCTGTCAGCCTAATTATTTCATTGTTACTGAGGCGTCGTTTTTTAAGCCCCATTTTATATTTAGCTCAAACAGCTAACGACATCACTAAATCAAATGACTATAGTTTACGTGCCGAGCAACTCTCTAATGATGAGGTTGGCGAATTAACCGTATGTTTTAACGATATGCTCTATACAATAGAGCAACGTGAACACGCTTTAGAAAATCAAGTTAAAACACGTACCCAAGAGCTTGAAAATGCTAACAGCGAACTTCACCGCTACGCATATCAAGATGGTTTAACCGACTTACCTAATCGTCGTTTTTTCTACGAAGAAATACAAACGCTTATCAGTAATGACAATACAAGCTTTGCATTGATATTTTTAGATCTTGATGGCTTTAAAGACGTTAATGATAGCCTAGGCCATGACTACGGAGATTTACTGTTACATCATGTAGCCAATAGACTCAAAACATGCATAAAAGATGAGGATATAATTGCAAGATTAGGCGGAGACGAATTTACATTAATTTTAAAAAACGCTAACCAAACAATCGCTGTTAAAGTTGCTGATAAAATCAAACAAGCATTATTAAAACCGATACAATTAAAAGAAGAAACTGTATGTGTTACCGCAAGTATTGGGATTACTCTTTATCCTGAGCATGGTAGTACAGTAGAAAAGCTTGTAAAACGTGCAGACCAAGCAATGTATTTGTCTAAAAAGAAAGGTAGAAATAGGTACGAATTTTTCTCTTACTCAATTGAAGAAAAAGCAACTGAGAAAAGAAAACTCATTGAAGAAATAAAACTTGGTTTAAAAGAAAATCAGTTTGAGTTGTACTATCAGCCTATTTTTTCTGTTGATGGTAAGAGCATTACTAAAGCCGAAGCATTGATCCGCTGGAATCATCCACAAAAAGGATTAATAGGGCCTAATGAATTTATCCCTATGGCAGAAAAAAATGGCTTAATAAGCAACATAGGCCGCTGGGTGAAATCGCAAGCAATACAAGACTGTACTTTATTCAATAAATTATCTAAACGCCTTATACAAGTTAGCGTTAATACCTCACCACTTGAGATTGATCGCTCTGGTGAGTGGGTTGAGCAATGGATACAGGCAAGCGAACAATTCAATTTACCCGAACACTCTGTCTTAATAGAAGTAACAGAGAACACCCTAATGGGAACTGATTCAGAAATAAAGCGACAGCTAAAGCGACTAAGTGAATTTCAAATAGATGTTGCTATTGATGATTTTGGCGTGGGTTACTCATCATTGGCATATTTGCAACGATTAGATATCGACATCCTTAAAATAGATCGTTCATTTATAAAGGATATAGAAAAAAATGATAATAGCATTGCACTAGTAAGGGCTATTATCACAATGGCCCATAACTTAAATGTAGAAGTAGTTGCTGAGGGAGTAGAAAAACAAGAGCAGTACATGTTACTAAAACAGATGCAATGTGATTATATTCAAGGCTATTACTTTTCTAAACCAGTTTCAAAAAAGGTGTTTGTCAGCGAGTTCATTGAAGAATAACGCGCAATTAAAACCAGCGAGGCACTACCTGTGAATATTGTTTATATTCAACAGTAAAGCTCTCGGTTAAATGCTTTTCTTCTACCAGAGTTTGCCTGTATATAGCTGCGACCCCAATGACTAAGCATATTAAACTAAATAAGCTTGGCAACGCTAAGAAAAATCCAATTTGAGCGGCTATCACGCCCAAATACATTGGGTTTCTAGAAAACTGATATAACCCTTTTGTTTTTAATTCCCGTGGACCGTTTGGATCAACTCCTGAACGCCATAATGAAGCCATATTAAAATGAACAAGCATCGATAAAGCAAAACCTGCTGTCAAAAGTACATTGCCAAACATAACACCGGGCCAATCATTCAAACCAGCAAATAGCCCTAAGTAATTATCAAGTGAAGGAACAAACACTCGCAATACACATACAAACCATATCAAGGCTCTAAAGAACTTAAACGCAGTATGGTTCCACCAACTTGCACAATACTTAACTCCAGGAAAAACAATGTTTTCTTTCTCAGTACGTGACATATAAATAATTCTATAGGTATAAAAGCCTGCTACAAATGTATAAAACAAAGCAAGGTAGATACGAGTAAACTCTATTAAAGAAGGTGAGTCATCGATAAATAAAGGGAAAGACATAGAGGACCCTAAATGAGTAAAAACGTTAATAAAAGGAGAGCATAAAGCCCCTAAGGACTTTTAACAAGTAAAGTTAAACAAAACCAATAATAACTTATCTCTATAAAAGTATTAGCCAATACGCTTATTTAAATCGCTAGTATTTTTTATATTGTTATAAATCTTAAATCAATACATAGAGAAGTAAATCTGTAAAAGTCACCACGAAATAGAAATTATTATTATGTAAAGGCTGACTTGTGCGGATCTCGCTTTGACATTGTTATGCATAATGTATGGGAATTAAAATACCGTTGAGCACAGGATATGCATCAGCAGCCGCTACTGAGTTCGGCATAGGGTCTTGGCTATTTACTAAACCCCAGACAGAAAAAAAACGACTATCGCTAGTCGGGCTCTCTACAATTTTAAGCCTGCGTAATGTCGTGGTGCCCACAGCTGTAGAGAGTCACAGTGAAATGTTACCTATCATAGGTCAGTGTATTGAATAACCAAAACACTGTCCACAAAGAGGCGCTTCGCTCAGGAGACGCTTCGCTTTAGAGAAGGAAATACTGAATATTACTTTTCTATAAACGTAAAAAAATTTAGCGAATTGAGCTTTGTTGTATTTGAAGCCTGCGGCCTGCGTAATTTCTTGGTGTCCACAGCGGTGGAAAGCCAAAACACTGTCCACAAAGAGGCGCTTCGCTTTAGAGAAGGGAATGCTGAATATTACTTTTCTGCAGACGTAAAAAAGCCCGACTATTGCTAGTCGGGCTTTCTACAATTTGAAGCCTGGTAATGTCCTACTTTCACATAGCAAATGCTACACTATCATCGGCGCTGTTTCGTTTCACTACTGAGTTCGGCATGGAGTCAGGTGGGTCCAAAACGCTATTGTCACCAAGCAAATTTGGTCGTTAATCCGTATCTCTACGCACTAACTGAATTTGGAAAATATCTGATAATATTTTTTAAGTCTTTCTGTCAGTAATATCTACTTTAGTCATTAACTTCTGTCTTAACTGTCACACAAAACGCGTTTGGCGTTGTATGGTTAAGCCTCACGGGTAATTAGTACAAGTTAGCTTAATGGCTCACACCACTTCCA